>DASPGQ010000020.1 GCA_035620555.1 Vicinamibacteria bacterium | reverse complement strand
TCGATGCCGAGCCGCGTGGTCTCGAGCACCCGTCGGATCCTCGAGCTGCTCCGGGAACGGCAGGTGCGGGCGACGTTCTTCGTTCTCGGTTGGGTCGCCGAGAGGCACCCGCAACTCGTGCAGGAGATCGCGGCTGACGGTCACGAGCTTGCGACCCATGGCTACGGTCACGAGCTGATATACCGACAGTCTCCTGCCGAGTTCACCCACGACGTGGAGCGTTCCCTGAAGGTTCTGAGGCTCGCGCTGGGCGGTTCAGAGGTGCCGATTCACGGCTATCGAGCCCCGGCCTTTTCCGTAACCCGGCAAACGCTCTGGGCCCTTCGGATCCTGCGCGAACATGGCTTTCGCTACGATTCGAGCATCTTTCCCCTTGTCGCTCACGACCGCTACGGCATTCGGAACGCGAGTCGATTCGCCTCCCAGGTCGAGGCCGGCTTGTGGGAGTTTCCCGTCAGCACAGTACGGCTCGCCGGCCGCAACTGGCCCGTCGCCGGTGGCGGCTATTTTCGACTGTTTCCCCTGTGGCTCACCCAATCCGCCATCCGTCACATCAACGGTGAGGGACACCCGGCGGTGATCTATCTTCACTCGTGGGAATTCGACCCCGATCAGCCCGCGGTGAAGGGTGCGCCCGCACTGTCGCGCTTTCGTCACTACGTCAATCTCGGTAAGACCGAGAGTCGACTTGGTAAGCTCTTGGAAGTGTTCCAATTCGGAGCATTCCAGGACGTCTTTTCTCATCAACTCGGAGTCACATAGATGCGAATTACCGTCGTTACCCAGCAAGAACCGTTCTACTTGCCCCCGGCCCTCGACGAGCTCTGCCGGATCCGCGGCAAAGACATCTGCTCGATCGTCATTCTTCCGAGTTTCAACGAGTCGAAGCTGGCAACGGCCAAGCGATTGTATCGATTCTATGGGCCGTTCGACTTCGCTCGGTTGGTCTTTCGCTTCACCGGAGCGGCCATCGCCGACTTCGTGAACCGCTTTTACCCCGTGACTCGTCCCTACTCGGCGGAAGACGTGAGTCGACGCCACGGGATCCCGGTATACAAGCCAGCCAACATCAACAGACCGGATTTCATCGAGACCTTGACGCAGGGCTCCCGACCCGATTTGCTCGTGTCGGTCGCGGCGAGCCAGATATTCAAAAAGGCGGTCCTCGAGGCCGCGCCCCTTGGATGCATCAACCTGCATTCCGCGCCGCTTCCGCGTTATCAAGGCATGATGCCCAACTTCTGGACCATGGTCCATGGAGAGGAAGCTGCGGCCGTGACCATCCACTACATGGTGCCGAAGCTGGACGCGGGCGACATCATTCTCCAGAAGGCAGTTCCCATCCTTCCCAAGGACTCGCTTCACGATTTGATGGTTCGCTCCAAACAGGTTGGCATCCAGGCAATGCTCGAAGCGATCGAGCAGATCGAGCGGGGAACGGCTGACCGTGAGCCGATGGACACGGCGAATGCGACTTACTTCTCCTTCCCCAAGCGCGCCGATGCCGCGAGGCTTCGAGCCATGGGACGCTCGCTCTTGTAATGGAGATCGGGGAAGGGTCGGTCCGGGTGCGATAGCCCGCTGGCCAGCAAACCAGCCAGAGAGACCGGTTACTTGGCCACGCCGGGGGCATCCGTCCGAGGCTTGCCCGCTCGAGTGTTCAGCGAGCTCCTCGAATCGCGCCACTCACCCTCGGCCATGCCTCCACGATCCGGCAACACGGACCGATAGATGTTTCGCGTCTTCGCATAGAGAGTGGAGAACTGGAAATTTTCCTCGAACGATCGTCGTCCACTAGCCCCCATCCTCGATCTCAGTGCGGGATTGGAGATTAACTTCCCGAGAGCTCTGGTCAGCCCGTCGACGTCTCGCCGTTGCACCAGGATTCCGTTCTCGCCGTCGACTACCGACTCGCGGCTGCCACCCACGTCGGAGGTAATCACCGGAAGGCCCGCCCTCATGGCTTCGAGGATGCTGCGGGGAAATCCCTCGTGGTTGGATACGAGCAGGAAAATCTGACAGCCTGCCAGGATCTCGGCAACGTCGCGTCGCTCGCCCAAGAACGTCACTCGCTTCGCAAGACCCAACTCCTCGGCCAGCCGTCGTGTCTCTTCCATTAACGGCCCGGTTCCGACGAGGCTGAGGGTCCAATCGAGATTCGCGAGGGGCTTCAAGGCCTGGAGCAGAGTGCGGTGGTCCTTCTGCGCCTCCATTCGCGCAACCATGACGAGGTGTGGCGGCTCCGCGCTCGGGTTCGCTCTCAACCTATCGTCCACTTCGGGCATGCCGTTGTGCACGGTCACGAATTGACCCGGCCGTCCGACGCCGAATTGGGCTGCAAGCTCCCTGTCGTGGTCCGAGACTGCGATGATCTTCAGAGCGAACGGGGCAACGAGCCTCTCGGCAAGAGCGTAGAGTCGCTGCTTCGTGGCACCTACCCCTTCGGAGAACGCCCACCCATGGGCGGTAAAGATCACGGGAACGCCGGCCATCCAGGCCGCAACCCTGCCCAGCCAACCAGCCTTGGGCGAATGCGTGGAAAGGAGGTCTGGCT
>DASPGQ010000019.1 GCA_035620555.1 Vicinamibacteria bacterium | reverse complement strand
GGGTCCTTGCTCTAATGCACCAAAGCATGATGCCACCGGATGACGTCGAAGGCTACGACCTGCGCGAAGTGTCCTGGAAGATGGAGTTCGACGTCATCGAGACGCTGATGCGGATGGGACATCGCGTGTCCCGGCTCGGGGTGGAAAGCGACCTCGGCGTGATCCGTCGCGCGATTCGGGATGAGCGTCCGCACATCGTTTTCAACTTGCTCGAGGACTTCGACGACGTCCCCATCTACGACCAGAACGTCGTGAGCTACCTCGAGCTTCTTAGGGTCCTCTATACCGGCTGCAACGCGCGCGGCCTGATGCTCGCGCGCGACAAAGCGGTTTCGAAGAAGCTGCTCGCCTATCACCGCATCCGGGTCCCCGAGTTCAACGTGTTCCAGCGGGGAAGGAACTTCCGGATGCCCCCGCGCCTCCGGTTTCCCGCGATCGTAAAATCGCTCGTTCAGGACGCATCGGCGGGAATCTCCCAGGCTTCGGTCGTGGAGGACGAGGACAGGCTGCGTGAGCGGATCGCCTTCGTCCACAAGAACGTTGGGACCGACGCGATCGTCGAGCGCTACATCGACGGGAGAGAGCTCTACGTGGGCGTCATCGGGAACGAGCGTCTCCAGGTATTTCCCGTCTGGGAGATCTATCTGTCGAAACTCTCGAAAAGCGCCTGGGCGATTGCTACCGGACACGTCAAATGGAACGCCCGCTACCAGCGAAAGCACAAGATACGAACCGGACCGGCGAAGAATCTTTCCGACTCGACCCAGGTGGAGATCCAAAAACTCGCCAAGCGGATTTACCGCAACCTCTACCTGAGCGGCTATGCGCGCATCGACTTTCGCCTCGATCCTGTGGGCCGGATTTTCTTCCTCGAGGCGAATCCCAATCCCCAGCTCGCCTACGGAGAAGATTTCGCCGAGTCGGCCGAGGCCGGTGGAATCTCTTACGAAAAACTCCTTCAGAGAATCCTGAACTTGGGACTCCAATGGAGTCCCCATTGAGGTGCTCGTCAGTTTCATGATCCAGCCAGATGATTTCCGCGGCCTCGGGGTGTCCGAGGCCACCCTCGGCGCGCTCGCCGAAATGGGCTACCTACGCCCGACCGAAGTACAGAAAGAGACCATCCCTCTTTGTCGAGAGGGACTCGACCTCGTCGTGCAATCCCGCACCGGAACGGGGAAGACGACGGCCTTCGGCATTCCCATTGTGGAAGATGTCGAGGTCGAGCGGGGTGAGGTCCAGGCGGTCGTGCTGACCCCGACGAGAGAGCTCGCGCTCCAGGTGCGAGCGGAAACTGCCGAGCTCGGCTCCGGTCGGGGCGTCAAAGTGGTAGCGATCTACGGCGGCGACTCGATCGATGCCCAGGTTCGCGGGCTCCAGGAGGGCGCCCAGGTGATCGTGGGGACGCCCGGCCGCGTTCTGGATCTCCTTCGCCGAGGGGCGCTGCGCTTCGAGCACGTCCGCTACCTCGTCCTCGACGAGGCCGATCGGATGCTCGACATGGGCTTCGCCCAGGAGATGAACCAGATCATGGAGTACGTGCCCGAGGAGCGACAGACGCTCCTGTTCTCGGCGACCATCCCCCTGGGCATCCGCGGACTCATCTACCACTACCTGAACGAGCCCCGCTGGGTACTGCTCTCCGAGGACTTCGCCTACGTCAAGGACGTTCGCCACACGTACATCATCACGCCGCGCATGCAGAAGGAAGCGGTTCTCGAAAAGCTCATCGAATACGACCAGCCAACGTCTTCGATGATCTTTTGCAACACGAAGGAGGAGGTGCGCTCGGTCGCGAGTTTTCTTGCCCGCCGCGGCCTTCCCGTCGCGATGATCTCGAGCGACCTGATTCAGAAAAAGCGCGAGCTGGTGATGGCTCGATTTCGCAATGGAGAAATTCGCCACCTGGTAGCTACCGACGTCGCGGCGCGAGGCATCGACATCGAGGAGCTCTCACACGTCTTCATTTACTCGACACCCGAATCTCCCGAGGCCTACATCCATCGAGCAGGTCGCACAGGCCGTATCGGGCGCGGTGGCGTCGTCGTGTCGCTGGTCTCGGCCACCGATCTGGTGAGCTTCAACCGTCTGTCCAATCGCTACCACCTGGCGCTCATCGAGCGTTCGGTCCCGACGGAAGAAGAGGTCGAAGCGCGCAAGACGGAGCGGCTCGTGGCCCTGCTGGTGGACGAAGCGAAGGAGGTGCCGGAAGACGACATCGCCGACCTTCGTCGCGTCGTGGATGCGATTTGCGAGCATCCCGAGCGCGCCCGGCTCATCGCCTACCTGATGCAACGGGATTTCGGGGCGCCCGTCACCGTCGACGAGCCGCCGAACGGCGAGAAGCGCGCGGCCGAGGCGCCCCCGCCTCGCGAGCCGAGCCGCCCCGGCAAACGACCCCGAAGGCGACGCTCACGACGACGAAAGCAATAGCGACACCAAGAATTGGCGATTCAGCTTGCGGTCTTTGTCAGACGTCGTTTTCGCGCCCCGCCCGAGACCGTCTACCGAGCGTTCACCGAGCCGTCGCTTCTCGCCCGATGGTTCTCACCGAGCGGGGACATCGGAGTCGAGGTTCTCGAGTACGACCTTTCAGTCGGTGGAAGGTACCGATTCGGGTTCTGCTTCCCCGACGGCCATCGAACTATCGTGCTCGGTACGTTTCGAGAGATCTCGGCTCCCCATCGCCTCGTGTTCACCTGGACTTGGGAGGCTCCGGACCCCCACGCCGGCATCGAGACGCTGGTAATCGTTCGGATCGAGCAGGTCGGAAGCGAGACCGAGGTCGTCGTGACACACGAACGGTTTCCCAACTGGGAGTCCCGGGACCGGCACGATGCCGGCTGGAGCACGACCCTGGACCGGCTCGAAGACTTGATTGGAAAGTGAGGTTCATCTCGTCGCCTTCAAACTCTTGGGTGGGTGTACGGTCAGAAGGGGTCGTTCGAGCTCGGCGAAAGCTAGGGGAGTTCTCCTCCAACGGAATGTACGACTAGTCCGAACGCCAGTCCTCGATCGTCAGGCCTTCGAAGCACTCATAGTGACTGACGTTAGCCGTGACGAGGACCAAAGTGTTGACTCGAGCAATCGCCGCGATCTGTCCGTCCACGAACGACGGCGGCTTCCCGTCGGTCTCGAGCCGAGCCCGTTCGGAGGCGTGCCAAGCCGCCGCCGCATCGTCATAGCCGAGAACGGGTACGTGCGGGGCAATGACATCGCGTAGATATCTCTCCAGCATCGTGCGTCGGTGTGAGGCGGGCAGTCGGTAGCATCCGAACAAGAGCTCGTGCCACACGAGGGACGCGATGGCGACGCACTCCTCGTTCTCGGCAAGCTTTCGTTGAACGCCAGGATTTGGAGTGGGTTTTACAGGCTCCGAGAGGACATTCGTATCGAGGAGGTAAGACAGATTCAAAGCCCAATATCTCTGCCCTTTGACCGATCCCGAACCCCTTCGTAGGCGGACTCGATATCCAGCTCGCGGAGATCGTGAGCCGATCGAAAGTCCTGAATGGCCCGGCTCAGGGGGATGGAGCTCTTCATGTGGGCGCGGTAGCGCTCGGTCGATATCAGCACCGCAACCGGCTCACCCCTTCTCGTCAACGTGACCGTGAGTCCACGTTCCACATCGCGCACCAGCGACGGAAGGTTCTCACGGGCATCGGATATCGATACCTCCCTCTTCGGTCTCATGTGTACATCTTAGATGTACACATGAGACTGGTCAAGCTTTGCCGGTGGGAACCCCATTCCGGAGGAAAGGGAGCTAGAAATAATGAACCTTGTCGGGCGGCAGCGGATCGCCCTTCCGCGAGAAGACCGAAACGGTGATGCGATCGGGGTCGACCGTGAGTCGCGTGAAATTGTCGGTTGAATACACGGGACCGGCGCGTTGGAGCTCGAGCACGTAGTTGCTCGACCGGAGAGTGCCTTCGAGTACGAGAGAGCGATGGGCAGCTTCGGGATAGGGCCAGAACAAAGGGGACGAGATGACCGAGATGAGCCTGATCTTTGTCCCCTCGATGCCGCAGAGCTCGGCAGAGAGCGACGCGTGAATGTCTCCGGAAAGAAAGACCACCCTCTCGATACGATGTTCGACGATGTGGGAGAGCAAAGCGTGCCGATCTCGGGGAAAGCCGGTCCAGTGATCGTCGGTCTTCGCTCTCGTCTCGGGAAACAACGGAACGGAGCTCACGACGAGCTTCACCCGGCCGGAGCCATCCCTCAGCCAGCTCAATAGCGCGCCCATCTGCTCAGAGCTCACGAGCCGAGCCTCGCCGGGACCTCCGAGCACACGCTCGGTGCGAACGTCCATCACGAAGAAATCACCGCAACCGTCTCGGAACGTGTACCAGAGTTTTTCGGGAGTGCCCTCGATCCTGTGTCCTCGCACGGGAAACAAGGGGCTGTGGCTCGCCTGGTAAACCTGGTAGGCATGCATGGCAGCGGGGTACT
>DASPGQ010000018.1 GCA_035620555.1 Vicinamibacteria bacterium | reverse complement strand
GGTCAGAGCGAGCTCGGGAAACCCTCGAAGCTCGTCGATGACGAAGGCCAGCTGACGCGTGAAGAAGCCCTCGTCCGGGGCGACGGCGCGAACGCCTGCCACGATCTCCTCGATGGTTGCGGTGCGAGCGGGCGGAACGGGCAGCGGCCGGCCCAGCAGGCGCGAGAGATACTCTGCCCGAGTCTCGGAATCCTCGATCAGCACTTTGAACAGCAGGTGCTCCAGCATGTTCTGCCTTCGGATGTCCACGATGAAGGCGAGCTCGGGCCGCGTCGCCGCGATATAGGTGAAGTTCTGGTTGGGACCCACGCCGATATAGACGCCGCCCGCGAGCGGGATGGACTCGAGCTGTCCGAGGACGTGCTGGTAGGACGTTTCGTTGGAAATGTAGTTGTTGCTCCAGAAGTACCCGCCATCTTCGGATATCTCTCGGATGAGCCCCGAGAACTGGACGTCGGTGACGTCGGCCAGCTCATCGACCGTCCTCACGGCGCACGAGTGGCCCAAGGCGAGCAACGCAGCGGGCATCATCGTTGCCAGGAGGAAGGATCGGGCGTTCATGGACCGATATGCTTTCATCCTATCGTTGCTTCATGGCGGCTTCAACCGCCCCCGACGAAGTAGCGAGCGATGAAGGCGAGAGACTCGGGAATGTGAGCGAAGACGAGAGCCCATCCATGAGGCTCGCCTTCGTGAATCTCGAACTGGTGGGGGACTTTTCTCGCCTCGAGCTCCTGGGCGAGCTTCTCGAGTCCGCGCCCGAGCCCGATGGCGTCGGCGTAACGGTCCTCGGTCCCGTAGTCGAAGTAGATCCCGAGCTCATTCAAGTTCGACCGCGCCGCGAGCTTCAGGGGATTGTTCTCGTCGAAGTACGTCTGGTCGAATGGTCTCCCGTAGACGACGGCGAAGACCTCGCGAATGTACTCGAACTGGCGTCCGCCTCCATTGCCGCCTGACACATCGAGCGGGTTGTCGACGGGAAACACGATGGGTGAGTGAGCGGCCACGGCGATATACCGGTCCGGATGTCGCATCGCGATCTTGAGTGCACCGTAGCCCCCCATCGACGTGCCGGAAATGGCGCGATGCGCTCGTCCCGAGAGCACGCGATAGTTGGCCTCGACATGAGCGGGAAGCTCGTCCACCACGAAGTCCTCGTAACGCACGCTTCCATCATGGGTATTCGTATAGAAGCTTCGCCCTCCGTTGGGATGAACCAGAACCATCTCCGGGAGTGTCCCTTTCGCCATCGAGGCGTCGATGAGGCCGTCGATGTCGCCCTCGTGGTCCAAGGTCCAGCTCGTATGGTCGTTGAAGAGCCCGTGGAGAAAATAGACGACGGGATACCTCTTGTCGCCGTCGCCATAGGAGGGGGGGAAGAAGATGCTGAACTCACCCGTACCCCCCAGAGCCTTGCTGGGCATGGTGGAAAACTCGACACGGGATCCCGAGGGGAGCTCGATCGGCTCTCGGGACTGGCGGAGCCACTGTCCCGGTTGGCCGGAGGCGGGAAACGCCGGGACCGACAGCACGACGGCGAATGCGAGCAGATGTCTCAGCATGTCGTGAGCTTAGCATGCTCCGTGCTAGACTCCGTTGCGAGATGGGCGTGGTTCGCGTTATCGGGGTGCGGATCGATCTCGGCGCCGGGCGACGTGGGGTCGACATGGGCCCCTCTGCCATGCGCAAGGCGGGGATTCGCGAGCGAATTCGAGCTCTTGGATACGAAGTCGCCGACGATGGCAACATCTTCGTCGAGGAGCCGGAGACACTGGAGGTCCACGATCCCAAGCTGAGGTATCTGCCGCAGATCGCGTCGGCGATGGAGAACCTGGCGGCGAGGGTCGGAGGGGCGATGGCGGCGGGCGAGATTCCGATGGTTCTGGGAGGAGACCACTCGATCGCGATCGGAACGATTGCCGGGGTCGCGTCCCATTTTCGAAAGAGCGAGAAAAAGTTGGGGATGATCTGGCTCGACGCTCACGGCGACTCGAATACGCCCGATACGTCGCCGTCGGGCAACATCCACGGAATGCCGCAAGCGGTGATCTTCGGCCGTGGTGCGAAAGAGCTGGTGCAGATAGGGGGGTTCGCCGAGGGCGAAGCGAAGCTCGATCCGAAGAGCTCGTGCATCATCGGCGCCCGAAGCATCGATCCCGCCGAGAAAGGTGTCATCGAGGACATCGGTCTCCGGGTATTCACCATGGATCAAATCGACCGTCGCGGCATCTATGACGTCACGTCTGAGGCGCTCGAGATCGCGAACCGATCGACGGATGGTATGCACGTCAGCTTCGATGTGGACGTGATCGACCCGAGCGTCGCCCCCGGAGTGGGTACGCCGGTGCGCGGAGGTCTCACGTACCGGGAAACGCATACGGTCATGGAGCTCGTTGCCGAGAGTGAGCGCCTCGTCTCGATGGAGATCGCGGAAGTGAACCCCATTCTCGACATCCGAAACTCGACGGCGGAAGTCGCGGTCGAGATGGTGGCTTCCGCGTTCGGTCAGCGCATCCTGTGAAGGTTCCCGTTGTCTCCCGGGAAGGGACGCCTCTCGGGGACGTTTCGCTCTCGATTGCCGGCAAGGAGTCTGCACCAACCGTCGTCATCGCTCACGGGGCAGGGGGTACGATGGACACGCCTTCCATCGTTTCGCTCCAGATGAGTCTGGCCGCGGCCGGAACCACCGCCGTTCGCTTCAATTTTCTGTACACTGAGAACAAGAAGCGTACTCCCGACAAGCCAACGACGCTCGTCGACACCTGGCGATCGGTGGCCGATTGGGTCCGCGCCGAGCTCAGGCCGACGAAGCTCTTTCTCGGCGGCCGATCGATGGGGGGACGAATGGCTTCCCATCTCGTTGCCGAGGGCTACCCGTGCGATGGTCTCGTGTTCCTCGCCTATCCGCTCCATCCCCCGGGAAAGAGAGACCGCCAGAGGAAGGACCACCTCGCGGCAATCCGTGCGCCGATGTTGTTCGTCAGCGGGACGAGAGACTCCTTTGCCGATCTCGATCTGCTCGAGCCGCTGGTCGCAACTTTGGGCGCGAAGCTCCATCTCGTCGAGGGGGCCGATCACGGTCACAAGGTTCCCAAGAAGTATGGTAAGACGGCAGCCGAAGTCGATGCGGAGGTCCTTCGGGCTGTGCTCGAGTTCGTGTCGGGGAGGTGAGGCCGTGTCCGAGGAACGTGTTCGGAAGTTGCGCGAGCTGTTGGCGAAGGCGCCCAATGATTCGATGACGCGGTACATGCTCGCGAACGAGCTGTTCAAGAGCGCCCAGTACGAAGAAGCTGCGGACGAGCTCGAGGCCTACGTAGGCAAGGACTCTGACGAGGGAGCCGCCTACCGCCTTCTCGCCGAGGCCTATCGGAGGCTGAACCGACTCGACGAGGCCCGTTGGGCCCTCCGAAAAGGAATCGATTCGGCGCGATCGCACCACCACGACGGCATGGCCGACGAGCTCGAGGACCGGTTGAAGGATCTCGGATGAGTCGAAGCGGCGGTCCCCCGTCTACTTCTTTCGAGCTTTGCTGACCTGGGGCCGGTCCTTCACGCGGTAGACGAATTTCAGGCCCGACCAGTCCTCGTCGACCGCGCAGATCTTGACGTCGACGATACCGGAGGCGAGGCCGGCAGCGCGGACCCCATTCTCGTCGAGGTCGGTGGCGAGCGGCGAGCTCTTTTTCGGCCAGCAAACCCAGAGCGCGGTCTCGGGGGACATCTTCTTCTTGATCGTGGGAAGCCGAGACGCAAGACGCGCCGGGTTGGTCACGAAGAAGAGAACGATGTCGAAATCGCGTCCTCGACTAGCAGGCACGATCGAGACGTCCTGGGGCAGTCGTCCCAGGGTTTTTGCGAAATCGTCCGGCTCGTCGAGCAGGCCGACGCGATGGCCTTCCTTGATCCCGAGCTTCTGAGGGAGCGGCGTACCCGAGTAACCGGCCATGGCAACTAAGGCGAGAGCCCGGGTTGGTAGCCGTTCACGAACTGCATGAAGCGGGACGCCTCGAGGATATCGCGCGCCTCGAAACGGATGCTGTGCGAGTCGATACGCTGGACCATCGGGAGATAAGCGAGTAGCTCGGTCTGCCGATAGTGCTTGAAGCTCACCTCGAGCGCGACCGGTCCCGCCGAACGGAGAGGAGGGATCTCGCTTCGCCGCTCGACACCCCGTTTCGCGGCGGCTTCGATGACCTTGTAGCCGGCTTGGGGAGTCAACGTGCGCGCCGAGTGAAAGCTTCTCGCCCACTTGACGACCGCCCCTTCCAGGTCGCCGATCTTGGCCTTGGCTTCGGCCACGATCGCGTCATCGCCCGAGATCATGACCACGGGCACGCCGAAGTGACCCGCGATCGCCGCGTTGAAGTCGGCTTCGGCGACCGAGCGGCCGTCGAGTCGAACGTCAGTAAGGGTTGCGCTCGAGAAGGTGTGGGCCCGCACTCCGTCGGGATTCGACGTCGAGCTGTGGTAGCCAATGAAGAGCACCGCGTGGAAGCTCTCGTCGATACCCTCCATCATCCCCAGCGGCCGAGGCCACGAGCGTACGACCTGTACGTCCTCGGGCAGCTCGTCGATGAGGAGGTTCTGTCCGTTTCCGTGCGAGTCGCTCACGAGGATCTGGGTGGCCCCCGCGGCGCGCGCCCCCCGGATCGCCGCGAGGACCTCCTGGGTCATGAACGAGCGGAACCGCTGATACTCGAATCCATCGGGACCGAGTTGTTCGTCCGTCACCGCCCCGGTGACCCCTTCCATGTCAGCGGATACGTAGATCTTGATCTGCGCGTCGGCGCCTCGGCTCAGCCCTAACGAAACAAGCAACAGGAACGAGAGTCGGTATCGCATGGCGTGACTTCTATCGGGGATGGACGCGAAACGCAAGCTCTCCTACGTATGTATATAATCCGGTTCGCGGAGGCTTCGGATGATCGGCCGCAAGCTCGCCCACTATCGCGTCGTCGAGAAGATCGGCGAGGGCGCGATGGGAGAAGTTTATCGCGCCCGGGACGAGCACCTCGAGCGCGACGTAGCCATAAAGGTCCTTCCTCCGGGGAGGATCGCCGACGGCGCCGCACGGAGCCGCTTTCGTAAAGAAGCCCTGGCACTTTCGAAGCTCAACCACCCGAACGTTCAGACGGTGCACGATTTCGACTCTCAAGACGATACCGACTTTCTCGTCGTCGAGTACGTTCCGGGGATTACCCTCGACGAGAAAGTGATGGAGGGCGGGTTGAGCGAGGGGGAGGTCGTCGAGATCGGCGAGCAACTGGCTGCGGGCCTCATCGCGGCGCACGAGCGCGGTATCGTCCACCGAGACCTCAAGCCCGCCAACTTGCGTCTCATGCCCGACGGCCGCCTGAAGATTCTCGATTTCGGTCTCGCGAAGCTCGTGGGTCAGCCTGTCGAGAGCGCGGAAACGATGAGCCGGTTCGAGACCCAGACGTTTGCCGGGACGCCTCATTACATGGCGCCCGAGCAGCGGGCTGGTGGACCTGCCGACGCCCGCACCGACATTTACTCTGCTGGTATGGTGCTCCGGGAGTTGCTCACCGACACGAGCCGGCCCGTGGAAACGAACGTTCTGTCGGTCTCTGCAGATTTGAGACGCGTGCTCGACAAATGTCTCGACCAGGACCCCGCGAAGCGATACCAGTCGGCGAAGGAGTTATTGGTCGAGCTTCGTTCTCGGGCGCCCAGGAGATGGGCCTCGAGACGAGCCGTTCTCCTGGCGGCGGGAGCGGCGGTAGCTCTCGCTGTCACGTTTCTGATCGGCTTGCGAGAGCGCGGGGCGCCTCCAGCGGACTCCTCAGAAATCCAATCCATCGTCGCGCTTCCAAGCGAAGTCGTCGGCTCGGACGAGGACGCTTTTCTCGCCGATGCGATTCCCAAAACGGTTTCGACTTATCTGTCACAGGTCGTGGGGCTCGAGACCAAGCTCCCGCCGGCGAGTGCCGACATCGAACGGTTCGGAGGAGACATCGATCGGATCGCCCGCACCTACCGGGTGAGCGCGCTCGTCTTGTCGACGGTCACGGCGCAACCCGAACGACTCTTCCTCAACGTCCAATTGGTGGAGGCGAACGGAAGGCGACTTCTGTGGAGCAACGAATACGAGGGCGAGCGGGACGGGTACCTGGAGTTGGTTCACCATGCCGCAGAAGAATTACAGCGACGCCTCCGACCAACGGCTGCCCTGACATCAGTTCATGGGGTCGCTGCGAGCTCTCGCGCGGAGCTGGCTTTCCAGCGCGGCCTTTATTACTCCAACCGCTTCAACAACCTTCATCATGAAGAAGACTTCGAGCAGTCGCTCTCGGCCTTCGAAGAGGCCCTTAGCCTGGATCCGGCGCTATCCGACGCCGCGGCCGAGATATCGTGGCTTTACGAGTTCAAGCTGGAAGCGGGACTCGATCCCGATGAAGCCATCCCTCGGATCGACCGCTGGGCGCGTCGCGCGCTCACGATCGACGAGGACAACGGACGCGCATGGGCCGTGCTGTCCAACCTCGAGGCGGCTCAAGGTGGAGGAGCGCGGGCAACGGTATTACGAAGCGCTCTGCGAGCGGTCCATGGCGCGCCCATGTTTCCGCGCTCTCATATCGCCCTCCTCATCGGTCTGCCAAGTTGCCGGCTCGGGTTGGAGGCCGGTCGCGAATCGGCCCGACTCGACCCACTCTACACCTACGCTCCGATGATGTCGGCAGGAGAGTTGGCGTGCCTTGGCCGCACGGAGGAGGCCCTGACCGAGATCGATCGAGCTCTTGCGATCGAGCCCGAGTTCCCGACGGGCCTGGTCACCCGGGTCAACTTATTGCACACCGCCGGCCGTCTCGACGAAGCGTTGTCTGTCCTCGATAAGATCGAGCCCATGGTGGACGAGGGGCGGGTCAATCCTGCGTGGTTCGGCGCGATTCGAGACGTCCAAACGGTACTACGGGCGTCGGAGAATGACGGCGGTGCCGCATTCCAGCGTCTCCTGCAACTCGCGAGGGGAGAGTCCCGCTTCCCTTACTGGCAGCTGTTCGCAATGCCCGCGATGGACATCCTCGCGACGAATCGCCGGATCGAACAGTCGCGTCAGATGCTTCTGTC
>DASPGQ010000017.1 GCA_035620555.1 Vicinamibacteria bacterium | reverse complement strand
GAGCTCTCGAAGAATCAGTTTCCGTCAGCAGAGTCTTGGAACAGGCCGCGAGCCCCTCTTCGTAGCGTAGACGTACGGCGAGCGCCTCCTGAGCGAGCCGCCGCTCGTGGATCTCGTCCCGGTAGGCGACGTTCATCCGCGCGAGCTGAGCCGTCCTCTGCTCGACGCGCGTCTCGAGCTCGTCATGGGCCTGCCTCAGGTCCTGCTCGGCCCGAAACCGCTGATGCGCCTCCAGGGTGAGCGAAGCGAAGTCCGCGACCGAGGCGGCGAAGCGTTCTTCCTCGGGAGTCCAGGTTCGGGGGGGTCCCACGTGCTCGTGGCAGAGAACGCCCACCATGCGTCCTTCGAGCCAGATCGGAGCGTCGAGCATCGAGGTGATGCCGAGAGGAGCGAGATAGTTTTCCGAGAACTCGCGGGTGCGGGGATCGCTGTGGGCGTCGTGCGCGGCAATCGCCCGATGCGCGCCGAGCGCGGCGAAATAAGAAGGGAAGTCGGACTTCGCCAGACGTTGTCCGCGATCGTGGCGATCGGCGCTCCGGTCGTAGAGGTCCAGGCACTCGATGAAGGATCCATCATCGCGGTACATCCATACGCTCACCCGGGAGGCATCGAGGGTCGCCGAGGCGGCCCGGGTGAGCTCTCCCATCAAGCTCTCCAGGTTCCCACGCTCCGGGCTCAAGCGCTTCGAGAAATCGGCGAGAACCACGTTCTGTTTCGAAAGCAGCTCGTGGCTGCGCCGCAGGGCTTCTTCCGCCTGCTTGCGCTCGGCGACCTCGCTCACCAGCGTCTCGTTCAGCCGCGCGAGCTCCGCGGTTCTCGCCTTGACGCGCTCCTCGAGATCGTCATGAGCACGCTTGAGCTCCTCCTCGGCCCGCTTCCGCTCGGCGATGTCCCGCCCGATGGCGACGAAGTACTGGATCTCGCCCGAGTCGTTGAGAATGGAGAAGATCAAGACCTCGATCGGCGTCGTCGTGCCGTCGGCCTTGGGGGCGACGAGCTCCCCACGAAAGATGCCGGACTCGCGGACGTTGCGAATCACGGAGTCCACCACGCCTTCTCCGAAGAACTCCGCCGCCGACCGCCCGATGAGGTCCTCGTCGGAAAACCCGCTCAGCACGCGGTGAATGGGGTTCCGTTCGACGAAGACGCAGTTGGCATCGAGGACCACGATTCCGTCGTGGGAGCGGTCGAAGATCTGGCGATAGAGCTTCAGCTTTTGCCGCGCCTGGTAGCGTTCGGTGATGTCGATCCCGGTGGCGACGACGTACTCGACGCGGTCGCCGGGGCCCGTCAGCGTGGTGTTCGACCATTCGATGAGCCTTCGCTCGCCGGTGCGAGTGATCCAGTAGTTGCGGCGCTCCAGCCGAGACTCCCCTTCGAGGAGCCTCCGGAAATCCCTCTCCACCTCCGCGCGCTCCTCGGCAAGAAGTAACGTCTCGGGAAAGGCTTCTCCCCGGATCTCTTCGAAGCCGTAGCCGGTGATGCGCTCACAGGCCCGGTTGAACCGAACGACCCGTCCCTCGGGATCGAGCACCACGACCAGGGCGGCGGCGGTGTCGAGAACCGCGGAGACGAAGTTTCGCTCCTTCTCGAGGGCCTCTTCCGCCTGTTTGCGATGAGTGACGTCGTAGCAGCCGGCGACGATCACCGGCTCGCCCCGAAGCTCGGTCGCCACCAGGGAGAAGACCGCGAAGACGACCGCGCCGTCGGCGCGACGTATCCTGACCTCCAGATCGTCGATTCGGCCCTCGCGTTTCAATCGGGCGACGAGATCAGGGCGCTCGCCGGGATCGGCATAGAAGTCAATCGAGCGGTGTCTCATGACCTCTTCGCGCGTCAGGCCGACCAAGACCGCCTGCCGGTCGTTCGCGTAGAGGATCTTGCCGTCTCTGACGCGGCTCACCATGAGCGGAATCGGAGCGGCGGCGAAGATGAGGTGAAGCTGCTCGTCCGCCTGCTTGAGGTGGGTAACGTCGGTGTAGACCCAGACTCTTCCCGCCTCGACCGGTGAGGTGTCGATCGTCACGTCCCTTGGTATCGGCTCCCGCAGCCGAACGGCGTCCTCGTAGTGTCCCAGGCCGTACTCCTCGAGCGGGGATCCGTCCATCCGCGCTCGAATGACCTCATCGAATCTCGTCGGGTTTGCGGATGACGCGCGTAGCAAGAGATGGAGCTCGCCGATCTCGCCGAGGGAGGCGGCTCCGGCGCCGAAGAGCTCCTCCACTCGTCGGTTTCTCGCGAGGATCCGACCCTTCTGATCCACCATCACGATGGCCGATTGCGACGAGTCGAGAATCGCCTGAAGCTCCTCGTTGGCTTTGCGGAGGGACTCCGTTCGCTCCTGTACGGTTCGTTCGAGCCCCTGGTACGCGCGAATGTTGTCGAGAGCGAGACCGACCATGTTGGCGAACATCTCGAATCGCGCGACGTCCTGCTCGTCCATCGCCCGTTCATGGTGTTGCATGTTCCCCATGAGGATGCCGATGGGCCGGTTCTGCGAGCGAATCGGCGCGATGACGATGGACCGGGTTCGAATCACCTCGCCCGGCGCTTTCGGCCAGCGAGGATGCGTGTTGGGGTCAGCGATGAAGATCGGCTCGTTCCTTTCGAAGCTCTCGGCGAACGGAGGCGGCATGGGGAGCTCGGCCGAACGGATGCGCGAAAGGAAGCTCTCGGCGAACTCCGGCGGATCCCGGGGAAAGCAAATCGAGCGGACTGAGAACGAGCCTCCGTCATGAAGCAGCAGGATGCCGCGGTCGAACTCGAGGCTCTCCGTCAGAAGACGGGGGACCGCATCGAGAAGCTCCTGCTCGTCGCGAATGCGGGAGAACCGGTTGCTGGCATCGTTGAGCGCGGCGAGCTGACGGTTCGCGAATTCGAGCCGTTCGAGGTCACGCCTCGCCGGTTGTTGGAGGGCCTGGTGAAGCGCGAGCTCGAGCTCAGTGGTCCGCACCGGCCGAGTCAAGAAGCGACAGACGCCCAACTTCGCCGCA
>DASPGQ010000016.1 GCA_035620555.1 Vicinamibacteria bacterium | reverse complement strand
GGCCGGAGCGTGACGCTCCTGGATGGCGACATCGTACGAAAACATCTCTCGTCGGAGCTGGGCTTTTCGAAAGAGCACCGCGACATCAACATCCGCCGCATCGGTTACGTCGCTTCGGAGATTACCAAGAACGGTGGAATCGCCATTTGCGCTCCCATTGCGCCTTACGAGGTCGTTCGCCAGGAGGTCAAAGCAATGATCGAGCCGGTGGGCGGCTACATGCTCGTCTACATCGCGACACCTCTCGACGTCTGCGAGAGCCGTGACCGCAAGGGCATGTACGCCAAAGCGAGGAAGGGGATCATCAAAGAGTTCACCGGCATCTCCGACCCATACGAGGAGCCGCAAGCTGCCGATCTCACGATCGACACGAGCGACACGAGCCCCGAAGCCGCCGCCCAGGAGATCATCCTTCACCTGGAAAGTCTCGGATATATAGGAGCGTAACGAATGGATGTTCTCGCGCGGATTCAGGAAGCTCTCGAGGCGGCAGCCTCGGTCATCAAGGATTTCACTTCGGGACGAATCGAAGCGGAGAGGAAAAGGGGCGGTGACCCCGTCACCGAGGCCGACCGAGCTGTGAATCAGGCTCTTCACGCGCTGCTGCCGAGGGACAGCGAAGGCTGGTTGTCCGAAGAGACCGTCGACGACAAGAGCCGGCTGAACCGGCATCGGGTCTGGGTCGTCGATCCCCTGGACGGAACCAAGGAGTTCGTTACCGGAATTCCCGAGTGGTGTGTCTCGGTGGGTTTCGTCGAGGACGGTGCTCCCATCGCCGGTGGGATCTTCAACCCCGCGACCGGTGAGAAGATCGTCGGAGCCCGCGGACACGGGGTTTTCTACAACGGGGAGCCCGCACAGATGAGCCATCGCCGCTCGCTCGAAGGGGGGCTGGTGCTCGCAAGCCGCAGCGAAGTCGACCGGGGTGAATGGAAGGCTTTCGACGAGGCGGATTTCGAGGTGCGTCCCATGGGATCGGTGGCCTACAAACTCGCTCTCGTCGCCGCGGGAAAAGCGGACGCGACCTGGACCATCGTGCCAAAGAACGAATGGGACGTCGCCGCCGGAGCGGCGCTCGTGCTCGCAGCGGGTGGAACCGTCTACGAGCCGGAAGGCGAGTTGCCGTCGTTCAATCGTGAGAACACGCTACTGCGGGGTCTGGTCGCCAACCCCAAGAGCCTGGACGACGCGGTGAAGGATCAGATTTCCTACGCCCTTCAAGCGCGGTTTCGATAGAGCTTTTCCTCCACCGCGGTTGCCATCTTCTCGACATCGAGCGGAAGCGCGAGAAAGTCCCGAATCCGGTGGGCCTCGCCGAGCGCATTGGAGATGACGTCGCCGTAAGCGATCTCGATGAACCGGAAGTGGTCGCGGTGTTTCATCAAGTAGCTCGCCTTCCATAGGTGATCTTCCCAAAGCTCGAGCATTCGCTCGTCGCTCGATTCGTTGCTCTCGTTGCGTCTCTCGAGCATCTTCTTCTGTGAAGCGAGCACCTCCCGAAGCTCGCGTTTCATGAAAATGACCTTGTAGTTGTTCGTGTCGGGAAGGTCCTTCAACAGAAACGATATGATCTTCACCGCCTTGCCCCGGGCCTCACGAAGCCAGGCGCGGTCGGCATCTTCTTTGTATAGGTCTTTGACGCGCTCGTCCTCGTAATAGCCCTTGGGGTTATCTTCCCCCGGTTCCCGGATCCCGTCGGTGACGACCGAAATGCCACCCAGAGCGAGCATTTGCATGGCCATCGAAGTTCCCGACCGAGGAAGCCCCGACACGACAATCACCGGCTCACCATATCGCAGCCTTCGATACAGCCTCTTCATACCGAGCAATCATGATAACGCGTTTTTGGCAGGAAAAAGGCTTCCATTCGCGCTAGACTACCAACCCGCCAATGAAGTATCGACGCCCGGTTCTAGCCGCAGGCTGCTTACTGTCCCTCCTGGTCCTCACTGCCCACCCGGCGGAAGCCTATATCGGACCAGGCGCGGGCTTCGCTCTGCTCTCCTCGTTCCTGGTGGTATTTACGACCATCCTGATAGCGCTCCTGTCGCTTCTGGTATGGCCCTTCCGCATGGCCTGGCGTTTCCTGATGAGGCGGTCCCGGCCGAAGCCCTGGATTCGCCGGCTCATCATCGTCGGCTTCGACGGGCAGGATCCCAAGCTGACCGAGAGGTTCATCAAACGGGGGCTCTTGCCCAACTTCCAGAAACTGGCGCAATCGGGGTGCTACCGCCCGATCGAAACGAGCTACCCCGCGATCTCGCCCGTTGCCTGGTCCTCCTTCGCGACCGGGACCAATCCGGCGAAGCACAATATCTTCGACTTTCTCGACCGGGATCGACGCACGTATCTTCCCCTGCTGTCCTCGACGCACATCGGCAGCGTCGAGCGCTCGCTCAAGCTCGGGGGGTTTCGAATCCCTCTCCAGAAGCCCGAATTGCGCTTGCTCAGGAAGTCGAGACCGTTCTGGAGCATCCTGGGCGACAACGACATATGGAGCACCGTGCTGAGAGTCCCGATCACGTTTCCGCCCGATAAGTTCAAGGGCGCTCAGCTTTCGGCCATGTGCGTTCCCGACCTTCTGGGCACCCAGGGCACGTTCCTGCTATACACCACACGAGCGTCGGAGAAACGCTTCAAAGAAGGCGGAATCCGGGTGGAGCTCCCGCGGAACGGCAACCGGATGGAGACGAAGCTCCAGGGCCCGGAGAACCTGTTTCGCGACGGAAACCCACCCCTGGAGCTGCCACTTCGGATCGAGCTCGATCGCGACCAGAGTGTGGCGCGGGTCCGGGTGGGGGGGAACGACCCCGTCGAGCTCCCCCCCCGCAAACTCTCGGACTGGATACCTCTTTCGTTCAGCGCCGCACCCGGAGTCAAGGTCTCGGGGATTTGCCGGATGATGGTGACCGAGATGGACGAGCATTTCTCGCTCTATGTGACGCCCATCAATATCGATCCGGACAAACCGGCGATGCCCATCTCCCACCCGTCCTACTACGCAACCTATCTTTCGAAGAAAATCGGTCACTACTGCACGCTGGGCCTCGCCGAGGACACCTGGGCGCTCAACGAGGGCGTGACCGACGATGCGACGTTCCTTCAGCAGACGTACGACATCGACCGAGAACGCCAGGACATGTTCTTTGCTGCCCTCGACCGTCTCCGCGCGGGCGCGCTCGTGTGTGTCTTCGACGCCACCGACCGTATTCAGCACATGTTCTGGCATTACCTCGAGGAGAATCACCCGGCGAACAACGGCCAGGGTGTGGCCGATGCCGAGCACCGGACCGCCATCGAGAACATCTACAAGCACAATGACGAGCTCGTGGGGAGGGTCCTGGAAAGAGTCGGGAAGGGTGACGTCCTCGTCGTGCTCTCGGATCATGGGTTCAATTCGTTTCAGCGCGGCGTGAACCTGAACGGCTGGCTCCAGAAAGAGGGGTTGCTCACGCTCAAGGAGGGCTCCGAGGGCAGAAGCGAATGGTTGCGCGACGTCGACTGGTCGCGAACCAAGGCCTACGCGCTCGGCCTGACCGGAATGTTCCTGAACCTCGAGGGGCGGGAGGCGAACGGGATCGTAGAGCCCGGCGCGGAAGCGAATGCGGTGAAGCGGGCGATCATCGAGAAGCTCTCCGGCCTGGTGGACGACGAGCGCGGCGAGGTCGGCATTCAAGAGGTATTCGACACCGCCACGATTTACGACGGGCCCTATCTCGAGAACGCACCCGACCTGATCATCGGGTACAACAACGGCTACCGAATCTCCTGGGACTGCGCCACGGGCGTGGTCGCCGGTCCCGTCTTCGAGGACAACGTCAAGGCCTGGAGCGGCGACCACTGCGTGGATCCCCGCCTGGTTCCCGGAGTGTTCTTCTCGAACTATCCCATCGAGTCGAAGACCCCTTCGCTCGTCGACATCGCTCCGAGCGCCCTCACCTTGTTCGGAGTCGAGCCCCCGAAGCACATGGAGGGAAAGCCTCTGTTTGCTCGCGAGGTATTCCAGCCACGTTGATGCGGCGCGCCCTGGCCCTGGCTCTCCTCTTTGCCGCCGGATGCTCGCGCGAGCCGGCGTCGGAGAAGCGGCTCATCGTTCTGGGCTTCGACGGCATGGACCACGCGTTGACCAAAGAACTGATGGAAGCCGGCCGCTTGCCGAATTTCTCGCGGCTCGCCGAGGCCGGCAGCTTCCAGGCGCTCGAGACTTCGGTCCCGCCCCAGAGCCCGGTCGCCTGGTCGAACTTCATTACCGGGATGGACTCCGGAGGGCACGGCATCTTCGATTTCCTGCATCGCGATCCGGAAACGATGGTTCCTTACCTGTCGACGACGGACGTCTCCGGGGGAGGAACGACGATCGAGGTCGGCGGGTATCAGTTCCCCCTCTCCGGTGGATCCATCGAGCTTCTGCGAAAGGGACGAACCTTTTGGGAAGTCCTCGAGAACCACGGGGTCGAGACGACGATCATCCGCATGCCGGCGAACTTCCCCCCCTCGGGCACGGCGACGCGCGAGCTCACCGGCATGGGAACGCCGGATTTGCCGGGAACCATCGGCACGTTCTCCTTCTACACATCGAAGCTGTTCGCTTTCGCCGGGCAGGACATCTCCGGCGGCGAGGTGTACGAGGTCGACATCTTCGACAATGTGGTCGAGGCCGCTTTGTATGGTCCTGACAATCCCTTTCTCGTCGAGACCGAGAAGGTGACATCGCCGTTCACCGTCTACCTGGATCCCGTGGATCCGGTGGCCAAGATCGTGGCGGGCGCCGAGGAGCTAATTCTTCGCGAGGGCGAATGGAGCGAGTGGGTGACGGTGGAGTTCCCCCTCATCCCCACGCAAACGCTCGCCGGCATGGTGCGCTTCTACCTGAGATCGGTGCGGCCCGACTTCGAGCTCTACGCCTCGCCGGTCAACTTCGATCCGATGGCGCCTCCTCTTCCGATCTCGACTCCGGGTGGCTATGCGGCGGAGCTGGCCCGAGCCACGGGACGCTTCTACACCCAGGGGATGCCCGAGGACACGAAGGCGATCGAGCAAGGTGTCCTGACGACGGAGGAGTTCCTCGCGCAAGCCGAGATCGCGGGACGGGAGATCCGGGAGCAGTACCGTTACGTCCTCGATCGATTTCAGACCGGCCTGCTCTTCTATTACGTGGGAAACGTCGATCAGGTGAGCCACGTGATGTGGAAGGTGCGCGAGCCCGACCACCCCGAATACGACCCCGAGGTCGATCCGGAGTACGAGGGGCTCATCGAAGACCTCTACGTCGGTTTGGACGAGATGGTGGGCTACACGCTCGATCACATGGGAGAGGACACGACGCTGGTCGTCATGTCCGACCACGGTTTCACGTCGTTCCGACGATCGTTTCACCTGAACGCCTGGCTCGCGCACAAGGGCTATCTCGCCGTCAAGAACCCGGATCTCGAGAACGATCCCGGACTGTTCGTGAACGTGGACTGGACGGGGACGCGCGCCTACGGGGTCGGGTTAAACGCGCTCTATGTCAACCTGCGGGGCCGCGAAAAAAACGGCATCGTGGCGCCGGAGAAGCGCGAGGCCTTGATGGACGAGATCGCCGAGCAGTTGCTCGGCGAGATCGACCCCGCGACCGGACTTCCGGCGGTCACCAAGATGTACAAGCGCGAGGAGGTGTACCGAGATCGTGGCGAGCTCGAGATCGGACCGGACCTCATCGTCGGCTACGCCAAGGGAACGCGAGGGTCGGGCCGTTCGGCACTCGGCGCCGTGGGAAAAGAGATCATCACCGACAACCTGGACGAGTGGAGCGGCGACCACGAGATGGACCACGAGACCGTGCCCGGAGTGCTCTTGACCAGCCGACCCTTGAAGAGACCGGCATCGAGTCTCAAGGAGCTGGGTCGTTCGATTCTGGTGGAGTTCGGGATCGATGAGCCCATCCAGCCAACGGAAGAAACGGAGTAGAACATGTTCGGATCGAACCGCATCAAGCTCGACGGCGACCTGCTGGCGAAGATCAAGAAATACGCCGAGATCGCGGGCTACTCTTCGGTCGAGGAGTTCGTTACCCACGCCCTGGAAAAGGAGATCGCGAAGATCGAGGAAGGGGGAACGACCGAGGAGGAAATCAAGAAACGTTTGAAGGGCCTCGGTTACATCTCCTGACGATGTCCCTGATCAACGCGCCGCTTCGCGTCCTCTTCGACATCGTGTTGGCGCCGTTCAGCGATTGGCCTCCCCTCGTCGGGCTGACGTTGATCTCCCTGCTGACCGCGGTCGGCCTTCTCGTCGTCTTCAAGCACACTTCGAACCAGAAGGCTCTCGATGCCGTAAAGAGAAAGATCCATGCAGGCCTGTTCGAGATCCGGCTCTTCAACGACGACTTCCGCCAGATCGTGAGATCGCAGCTCGAGATCCTGCGACACAACCTTTCTTACCTCCGTCATTCGTCGGTACCGCTCGTCTGGACGCTCCCCCCTCTCGTTCTCGTGATCGCTCAGCTGCAGTTCCATTACGGCTACGAGGGGCTCGCCGTCGGCAAGCCCGCCCTGGTCAAAGTCGAGCTGGGCTCCGGCCATTCGACGGACTCGAAGCCGGCGATGGTCTTGACCACTCCGGATGGCATTCGGGTCGACACCCCGGCGGTGTGGATTCCTTCCCTCGGGGAGATGACATGGCGCATCGTTCCCGAGGTCCCGGGTGACTACGAGCTTTCCATCATGAACCGAGGGGAGACCGTCACGAAGACCGCGCGGGTAGTGAGCGGTACCGTGCGTCGGTCCCCGGTGAGGGTGCGGGGCTTTCTCGACGAGCTGCTCTACCCCGCCGAGCCCCCGGTGCCCGCGGGTGAGATCCAGGCCATCCACGTGAGCTATCCCGAGACCAACGTGAGCGTCTTCGGCTTCGAGCTCCACTGGATGATCGTTTACTTCGTTCTTTCGATCGTCTTCGCTTTCGTCCTGAGGGGCCCGTTCGGCGTGACGATCTAACGATTTCAATCGGGCGGACTACAATAGGTGGAGGTCACATGAATCTAGAGAGCATCGCAACCGCAGCGCTCGTCGCGGCTTTCGTCCCTTTGGGTATCGTGGAGAGCCAGACGGAGCAGCCTCCGATCGTCCAGCCCGGCGCTCCCGGTCAGCCGAGCAAGCTGATCTCCGCGGACGAAGCGAGCGTCGTTCCCGGCGATCAGTTCACCGAGGCCGATGTGAGCTTCATGCAGGGGATGATCTCGCATCACGCCCAGGCGCTGGAGATGACCGAGCTTCTTGCCACCCGGAGCCAGCGCGACGTCATGCATACGCTCGCGAAGCGGATTGCCCTTTCCCAGGAAGACGAGATCAAGATGATGCAGGAGTGGCTGCGCTCGCACGGCCGGGACGTCCCGGCGGTCGACGCCCACCATGCGCATGACGCCGTGCTCATGCCGGGCATGCTGACGCGCGATGAGATGACCCGTCTCGAGCAAGCGCGCGGGATCGAGTTCGACCGGCTGTTCCTCGAGCTCATGATCGAGCATCACCGGGGGGCGCTGATCATGGTCGAAGACCTGCTCGCCAAGCCCGGCGGGGGTCAGGCATCGGACATCTTCGCGTTCACGTCCGACATCACCGCCGATCAGAGCATGGAGATCGAACGGATGGGAACCATGCTCACGGAGCTCTCCGTCGATCCTCGAGCCCACCTCGACCCGGGATTTCGGGACGCGGGCCAGGCGATCCTCAATCTGGAGCTGGTGGCGACGCTCCCGAAGCCTGCCGGTTTCTTCGATCCCGAAGCGCCCGCCGGCCGGCCGATCCCTCCCGAGCGAGATTCCAAGAGCCCGAAGGAGCCGGAGAAGGCCGAAATGACCGAGGAGACCGAAGTGGCCGCCGATCCGGACACGACGGGTGAAGGTCAGAAGGAAGAGGACACCAAGGATGAGCCTCCGCCGCAAGGGCCCGTCGTTTTGAGTTTCGCGAACACGGATCTCGCTTTCGCCAAGGACACTTTGTTCGAGGGCAACTACCACGGTTTCAATACGTACAACGTCGAGGACCCGACGACGCCGGCCCTTCTCGGCTCGGTCGTGTGCCCGGGAGGCCAGGGAGACGTTTCCGTGCTCGGAAATCTCCTTTTCATGTCGGTCGAGCAGACAAGTGGCCGGGTCGACTGCGGCCTCGAGGGAGTCCTCGACCCGGTGAGCGACGCACGTTTCCGAGGCATTCGGATCTTCGACATCAGCGACGTGCGGATGCCGCGACAGGTGGCCGCCATCCAGACGTGCCGAGGGTCGCATACGCACACCCTGGTGACCGACCCCGATGACGAGGGTAACCTGTACCTCTACGGCTCGGGCACGAGCTCGGTACGCTCCGGTGAGGAGCTCGCCGAGTGCTCGGACAAGGCTCCGGACGCGGATTCCAACACCGCGCTTTTCAGCATCGACGTCATCCGAGTCCCGGTGGCGCATCCCGAGGAGGCTCGCATCGTGGCCCGTCCGCGCATCTTTGCCGATCCCGAAAGCGGCGCAATTGCCGGCTTGTGGAAGGGCGGGGACCACGGGCCGGGAACCCAGAAGACTTCCGAGACCAATCAATGCCACGACATCACCGTGTTCCCCGAGATTAGCCTGGCGGCGGGCGCGTGCTCGGGAAACGGCATCCTCCTCGATATCTCGGATCCGGTGAATCCGGTTCGGCTCGACCAGGTCGTGGACCCGAGCTTCGCCTACTGGCACTCGGCGACGTTCAACAACGACGGCACCAAAGTGATCTTCACCGATGAATGGGGTGGCGGCGCACGTCCCCGCTGCCGGGCTTCCGACCCCAAGGAGTGGGGAGCGAACGCGGTTTACGACATCGTCGATCGCAAGCTGGTATTCCGAAGCCACTACAAGATGCCGGCCCCACAAACCGAGCAGGAGAACTGCGTCGCCCACAACGGATCGCTCGTGCCCGTGCCGGGACGCGACATCATGGTCCAGGCCTGGTACCAGGGGGGCATCTCGGTCTTCGACTTCACCGATTCCGCGAACCCCTTCGAGATCGCCTATTTCGACCGTGGTCCCATCGACGGGAAGCAGCTCATGATGGGAGGCTACTGGTCCGCGTACTGGTATGACGGTTACATCTACGGCACCGAGATCGCCCGGGGCCTCGACGTGCTGAAGCTCGTGCCGAGCGAGCACCTGACCCAAAACGAGATCGATGCCGCGAGCCTCGTCTCACCCGACGTCGTCAACGTGCAGCAGCAACGACGCATCGAATGGCCGGCGAGCCCGGTGGTGGCACGCGCCCGCCTCGACCAGCTCACTCGGACCCACTCGATTTCAGCGGAGCGAGCTTCGGCTTTGACCGCGGCTCTCGCTCGAGCGGAAGTGGGCGGCGGAGCCGCGGACGAGCTCGACGCCCTGGCAACGGAGCTCGAGCGCGAGGGCGCCGGGGCGAGCGAAAGCGATCAAGCGCGTATCACGGCTCTCGCCGGCACGGTGAAGAAAGTTGCCGAGAGTCTCCGCTGACATGCGGGCTCGATGGTGCTGGATCCTCTTCGCAGCGGTGCTCGCGATCCGATGCAACGACGAGCCTGCGCTCGCTCCATCGTCCGCCACACGCCTTCTCGAGGCAGGCTGGTCGTTTGGGTTTTGCCTCGGGTCATGTAACGGCACGCTCACGGTTCAAAACGAGACCCTCGACTACCGCGTCACCGACCGGGAGGGCAACCAGGTTCTCGCTTCGAGCCAGGGGCACCTGACGGCGGCCGGGAGCGCAGGTCTTTCGACCTTGCTCTCCGACATTCCCCAACCGCTCGACGACGTCTACGGCTGCCCCGACTGTGCCGACGCCGGCGCGGCTTACGTCATCCTGAACCGAGATGGCGTGAGCCGACGCAGCATCTACGAGTACCCGAACCCTCCCGCGGAGCTCGCCGCGCTCGATGAATTCCTGAAGGAGGTCATGGACGCCCTCGGAGCCTGCCAATCCACCGCGCAGGTGACGATCGAAGGAGACTGCTCACCCGTCCCTCGCTGAGCGTCTCGTGGCTTGCGCGGGGGCACGACCGTAGTCACCGATCCCAAGCTGAGGGTCGACAACGGAGACATCCTCCCCAAGCCGAAGAAGACGACGCGACGGAAGAAGTAGCCGAATCAAACCGTCGAGGGTCGATTTCGCATCATCGCCTACCGGTCGTGAACGCCCCGGTATTACTTGTCCGGGTCGGGATAGATCCGACTCCAGTCGTTTTTCATGTCGACGACGACCCAGCCGCGCTGATAGGCCTCATCGAGCGCATCGCTGAGCCGGCCGATGTGCGAGTCGCGGTCATACGCCCACTCGCGGTCGCCATCGGTGTGGTGAACGATGAGACCCAATCTCGGCGAGGTATCGCCGGGACCGCGAGGAATCGTGGTGTATTGCAACATCTGCAGGTCACCGTCGGAATTGCCCGCGGCGAAAATCGGCCGGCGGCCGATGTGGCGATAGATGCCGACGGGTTTGCCTGCCTTGTCGTCCACGAATAGGCCTTCTCCTTTCTTGACGATGGTGGGTACCCCGTCGCGCATCTCGAATTCGGATCCGAGCGACGAGCCGACCACTTGCTCGGGCGGTATGCCGTATACCTCCTCGGCAAACACCCGCATGAAGTCGACGCCGCCACCGGAGACGATGAAGGTCTTGAAGTCGTTGCCGCGGAGATAGTCGAGAAGCTCGAGCATGGGTTGGTAGACCATCTCCGTATAGGGCCTGCCGGTCGTCGGATGCCGTGCCGTCGTCAGCCATTCGCGCACCGATCCGGCGAACTCCGCTGCCGTCATGTTCGCGTGTGCTTCGAGCACGACCTTCTCCACGCCTGCCGTTCCGCCGGCCATGAGCCCGTTCATGTCGCCGGCGATAGCACTCTTGAACGGTTCCGTGTCGCTCCACTCCGGATGATCGGCCGCCATGGCCCGGACGCGGTCGAGGGCAAAGATCAACTGAAAGTACATCGGCTGCTCGCTCCAAAGACAGCCGTCGTTGTCGAAGGTGGCGATGCGCTCGGCGGGCGGGACGAACGAGGCCCCGCCCGCGGTGGTCACGTCGTCGATGAACTGGATGATGGCTTGCTTGGGGGCACCGTCGTTCCACGACGGGAGCGGAACGGCCGGAGCCTCCGCGGAGGGTTCTGGCGTCTCGGGAGCGGTACAAGCGCCCGCGAGCAGGCTGAGCGTGAGCAGCAAGGTCGCCGTCGGGCGTCGACTCGACATGACCAAAACCTCCTCTCCTCGTCGATCACGACCTGTTGGCTCAGCGTCCTCCCATCGAAGCCTCGATCTGCTTCATGACGTTCGTGAGATTGAAGGAACCGGG
>DASPGQ010000015.1 GCA_035620555.1 Vicinamibacteria bacterium | reverse complement strand
CTGAAGCTGAAGCGTCAGCTCAAGAAGCGTTTCTCCCACGCCGGGGTGGCCCGGGTCGAGATCGAGCGAGCGGCGAACAAGCTCAAGATCAACATTCATACCTCTCGCCCCGGGATCATCATCGGCCGGAAGGGTACCGAGGTGGATCGGTTGAAGCAGGAAGTTCAGGCCACCACCCAGCGCGAGGTCTACATCAATATCATCGAAGTGGCGAAGCCGGAGCTCGATGCCCAGCTGGTAGCCGAGTCGATCGCCCTCCAGCTCGAGAAGCGAATTGCCTTTCGACGGGCGATGCGAAAAGCCGTGGATTCGACCCTTCGTTTTGGTGCGAAGGGAATCCGCGTGCGCTGTGCCGGTCGATTGAACGGGGCGGAGATCGCGCGCTCCGAGTGGTATCTGCTGGGCCAGCTTCCCCTTCACACCCTCCGTGCCGACATCGACTATGGCTTCGCCGAGGCCTTCACGACCTACGGACAGATCGGCGTCAAGTGCTGGATCTACAAAGGAGAGTCAGTTCCGCTCGGTCCGGCGTTTCGTGAAGAGGCGCCGCGACATGCCCGGCGAGAAGCGGAGTAGTCCACCATGTTGATGCCCAAGAAGGTCAAGTTCCGCAAGCAGCAGAGGGGTCGCATGAAGGGGAAGGCTTGGCGCGGACATACCGTGGCCTTCGGCGACTATGGGCTCAAGGTGATGGAACCAGGATGGATCACCGACCGCCAGATCGAGGCGGCCCGCGTTGCCATCACCCGATTCGTGAAGAGGAGCGGCCGTATCTGGATACGCGTGTTTCCCGACAAGCCCGTGACCAAGAAGCCGCAAGAGACTCGTATGGGAAAGGGAAAGGGCGCTCCGGAGTTCTGGGTCGCCGTGGTGAAGCCGGGAAAGGTCTTGTACGAAATGGAAGGCGTCACCGAGGACGTCGCCCGCGAGGCCATGAGACTCGCGGGACACAAGCTTCCCATCAAGACGAGGTTCGTCACCCGTTTCGAGGAGGCGTGAGGGCGTGAAAATCGAGAAGATTCGTGAGCTCGGAGCCGAGGAGCTTCGAGGTAAGGCCTCCGAGCTTCTGGAAGAGGTTTTCCGGGCGAGGATGCAGAAGGAAACCGGTCAGCTCGATCAGAGCGTGAAGCTGAAGAGTCTCAGACGGGACCTGGCACGAGTGAAGACCGTCCTCAGGGAGATCGGTCTCGCCGAAGCGCGTGCCGCGAGAGAGAGTGAGGGATAAGGAAAACGGCCATGGCCAAGGCAATGAAGGTCGGAGTCGTCACCAGCAACAAGATGGACAAGACGGCGGTGGTGACCGTCGAGCGTCTGGTGCGCCATCCACTCTACAAGCGTTCGTTCAAGAAGACGTCGACGTTCATGGTGCACGACGACGAGAATCGATTGCGAATCGGCGATCGGGTTCGAATCGTGGAGTGCCGGCCGCTTTCGAAGCACAAGCGTTGGCGCTTGTTGGAAGTTCTCGAGTCGTCGCCCGCCGGCTCGTTGGAAGCACAGAGCGAGTGACACTCACGCGAGGGTTCGAGCGATGATTCAAATGCAAACGGTGCTCGAGGTCACCGACAACTCCGGTGCCAAGAAGATCGCCTGTATTCACCCTCGGGGAGGGGGCGTGGGACGCATCGCGCACTTGGGTGACGTCATTACCGCATCGGTCAAGGAAGCGACCCCGGAGAGCACGATCAAGAAGGGGTCGGTGGTCAAGGCGGTTATCGTGCGTACGCGAAAGGAGTTCCGTCGGCGGGACGGCACTTATATTCGCTTCGACAACAACGCCGCGGTCCTCATCAACGACCAGAACGAGCCGCTGGGCACCCGGGTCTTCGGTCCGGTGGCCCGCGAGCTGAGGGAAAAGAAGTTCATGAGAATCGTATCGCTCGCGCCGGAAGTGCTTTGATGGACGGACGAGCGACGCTGATGGAATGGTGGGTGCTCGGGTGAGATTGCACATCCGCAAGAACGATCAAGTAGAGGTCATCGCCGGCAGGGACCGCGGCAAACGGGGCAAGGTCCTTCGCGTCATGCCGTCACGAGCCCGCGCCATCGTGGAGCGGGTGAACATGATCAAACGGCATACTCGACCCAACCCGCAGCAGAACATCAAGGGTGGAATCGTCGAGCGCGAGTCCTCTTTGCACGTGAGCAACCTGATGATCGTATGTCCCGAATGCAACGAGTCGGTGCGCGTGAGGCACAAGACCCTCACCGACGGTCGAAAGGTACGAACCTGCACCGCCTGTGAGGGAGTGATCGACAAATGAGCCGCCTCGAGAAGACCTATCAGGAAACGATTCGTCCCCAGCTCATGAAAGAGCTTTCGATCGACAACGTCTGGGCGGCTCCTCGGATGGTGAAGGTCGTGGTCAATTCTGGCGTAGGGGACGCTTCTCAGAACATCAAGCTTCTCGACGCCGCCATGGACGACCTCGCGAAGATCACCGGTCAGAAGCCAGTGATGCGACGGGCGAAGAAGTCGATCGCTGCCTTCAAGGTAAGAGAGGGCCAGCCGGTAGGTTGCACCGTCACTCTTCGCGGCAGACGAATGTACGAGTTCATCGACCGACTACTGAACGTCGCGCTTCCGCGCGTCCGCGACTTTCGCGGCGTCCCGACTCGCTCGTTCGACGGTCGGGGAAACTATACGATGGGACTCCAGGACCAGCTCATCTTTCCCGAGATCGATTATTCGAAGGTCGACCAGAGTCGCGGAATGAACATCACTTTCGTGACGACCTCGAGAGACGACCGGGCGGCGCGAAGACTCCTGGAGCTCCTCGGCATGCCGTTCAGAAAGAACTAGCAGGGTGATGAAGAAGTCTGCCCAGCCTGCGCGAGCGGAGCGAGCCCGGCACGCTCGCCGTGCCGTAAGCAGCCCGAGCCGTGGCGGCCGATCGATTGCGGGTCCCGCCACGGCATTGAGCAATAACAGGGTGACGATGAAGGACCACGAACTCGCGGGATCAGTGGCCGTGGTCACGGGAGGGAGTAATTTTGGCTAGCAAGTCGGCGATCGCCAAGGCGATGCGTAAACCGAAATTTCAGGTCAGGCAGGTCAATCGCTGTAACAGTTGCGGCAGACCCCGAGCCTTTATCCGAAAATTTCGTTTGTGTCGACTGTGTTTCCGCAAGCTGGCGCTGGCGGGAGAGATTCCCGGCCTGATGAAGTCGAGCTGGTAACGAGGAGAGATACGCCATGATGAGCGACCCCATCGCCGATATGCTTACCCGGATTCGCAACGGGATGAGCGCCCGGCAGGAGACCGTGCAACTTCCGGCCTCGAAGCTGAAGGTGGAAATCGCGCGGATTCTCAAGCAAGAGGGTTACATCGAGGACTATGAGAAGACCGACGATGACAAGCAGGGTGTTCTCCGCCTGGTCCTTCGTAGAAGTGCGACCGGTGGCGGCGTCATTCTGGGGCTGCAGCGCGTGTCGCGGCCGGGATGCCGCGTTTATGTGAACAAGGACGGCATCCCCAAGGTTCAGGGTGGGATGGGGATCAACATCCTTTCGACGTCCCGGGGCGTCATGACCGGCAAACAGGCATCGAGCTCCGGCGTCGGCGGCGAGATCCTGTGCAACGTGTGGTAGGCGGCGAGAGGAACTACCGATGTCGCGAGTAGGCGGAAAACCGATACCGATACCGAAGGGTGTCAAGGTCACCGTGTCGGGGAGCCAGGTGGCGGTCGAGGGGCCGAAGGGTAAGCTGGTCACGTCGCTGCCCGACGGGATCGAGGTCTCCCAGGAGGACGGGCACTTGAAGGCGGCACCCAGGGAGAAAGCGGACACCTCGAAGCCGTTCTGGGGGCTTGCGCGGAGCCTCGTTGCCAACGCCGTCCATGGGGTTCATGAAGGCTTCTCCAAAGAGCTCGACATCGTGGGGATCGGCTATCGAGCGCAGGTCGTGGGAAGAAAGGTCGAGTTCGCTCTCGGCTACTCTCATCCCATCCATTTCGCCATCCCCGATGGAATCGAGATAAAGGTGGACAAGAACACCCATATCGTCGTTTCCGGTGCCGACAAGCAACTCGTTGGGCAGACCGCTGCCAATATTCGCGCTCTGCGAAAACCGGATCCGTACAAGCAGAAGGGAATCCGCTACACCGGTGAGCACCTCAAGAGGAAAGCGGGAAAGACTGGAGTTGGTTGATCTCAATGAAGATTCGTCAGAAGGCCGACGCTAGGCGCCGGATCCACTACCGAATTCGGAAGAAAGTCCAGGGGACGGAGACGAGGCCACGACTGAGCGTGTTCAGGAGCTCGAAGCACTTGTACGTTCAAGTGATCGATGACGCAACCGGACGAACGCTGACAGCGGCCAACAGTCGCGAGGAAGGGCTGAAGAACGGGTCGAACAAGAAGGGCGCGGCCGAGGTGGGAAAGCTGATTGCCGCTCGCTGCCACGAGAAGGGGATCGAGTCCGTTGTCTTCGACCGCGGAGGCTTCAAATATCATGGTCGAATTCAGGTGCTGGCCGACGCCGCGCGTGAGGCCGGACTGAAGATGTAAGAAGGCAGGAGAGCAGGAACGAGCGAAATGCCACAAAAAATCGACGCGTCCGAGATGGAATTGAGAGATCAAGTCGTTGCCATCAATCGCGTTACCAAGGTAGTCAAGGGAGGGAAAAACCTCTCGTTCAGCGCCCTCGTCGTCGTGGGGGACGGCAATGGCCACGTCGGATTCGGTCTGGGGAAGGCGAAAGAGGTGCCTTCGGCGATCCGAAAGGGAATCGAGATTGCCAAGAAGAGCCTCATCCGCATTCCGCTCTCCGGCGCCACCATTCCGCATCAGGTGACCGGGATATTCGGTGCCGGCCGCGTGCTGCTCAAGCCGGCGGTGGAGGGTACAGGCGTCATCGCCGGGGGAGCGGTCCGAGCCGTTGTCGAGGCGGCGGGAATCAAGGACATTCTCACCAAGTCTCTCGGGAGCGCGAATCCGCAGAACGTCGTCAAGGCGACGATCGCTGGCCTACAGGCGCTTCGCCACCCCCAGGAGGTCGCACGTCTCCGCGGCAAGGACGTCGCCGAGGTCACGGGATAAGCTCGTGACGAAAAAAGCAGTCAAGAAGACGAAGACGGCAACGGTAAAGGTAAAGCTCGTCAGGAGTCCGATCGGCTCGACGGCCTATCAACGCGAAGTCTTGCGGGGACTCGGGCTCAGGCGAATCAACCACGTCGTCGAGCGGCAGGACACGCCCGAGATCCGGGGAATGGTTTCTCGGGTCATCCACCTCGTAGAGGTCTTGGATTCGTAAGACGGAAATACCATGGGTTTAGATCGATTGAAGCCAGTAGAGGGTGCCCGCAAAGCCCCGAGGCGAGTCGGGCGTGGTCCGGGCTCTGGCCGCGGCAAGACGGCCGGTCGCGGAGAGAAAGGCGCCAAGTCACGCTCCGGCTACTCGCGTCGAAGAGGCTTCGAGGGCGGCCAGATGCCGCTCATCCGGCGCGTGCCCAAGCGTGGCTTCACCAATATTTTCAAGAGGCACATCGAGACGGTCAACGTTCGCGACCTGGGCATTTTTGCCGAGGGCACGGTCGTGACCCCGGCGCTTCTTGTCGAGCGAGGTCGCATCAAGAAGCATTACGACGGCGTCAAGATACTGGGTACGGGCGAGGTGGAGAAGAAGCTCGTCGTCAAAGCGCATTACTTCAGCGCCGGTGCGCGCAAGAAGATCGAGGCGGCCGGGGGTAGCGTCGAGGAGATCAAGGATTGATCGAGAGCCTCAAGAACATTTTCCGCATTCCCGATCTCCGGAATCGAGTTCTGTTCACGCTCGGCATCCTCGCCGTCTATCGACTGGGGAACCACATCCCGACACCCGGGGTGGACGCGCGTGCCCTGACCGAGTTTTTCGAACAGAATCGCGGCACCTGGTTCGGTTTCGTGGACATGTTCTCGGGCGGCAACCTCTCGCGCGTCACCGTATTCGCCCTGGGGATCATGCCGTATATCAGCGCTTCGATCATTCTCCAGCTGCTCACCGTTGTGTGGCCTTATCTGGAGAAGCTTTCGAAGGAAGGCGAGCTGGGCCGGAAGAAGATCACTCAGTACACGCGTTACGGAACGGTCCTTCTCAGCGTCGTTCAATCCGCGGGGATCGCCGCTTTTCTCCAGAAGACCGAGCTCACCGGGGGCCTCACGCTGGTCGCCAATCCGGGTCTCGGGTTCACCTTCATGACCGTCCTGACGTTGACGGCGGGAACGGTCTTCATCATGTGGCTTGGCGAGCAGATCACCGAGCGGGGTGTGGGAAACGGCATGTCCCTGCTGATCTTCGCGGGCATCGTCGTGGGCTTCCCCGAAGCGATCGTCACCACGATTCGAAACATATCGACGGGCGAGCAGACCGTTTTCGGCATCCTTCTGCTGACGGTGTTCATGGTGTTCGTCGTTGGCGTCATCGTATTTGTCGAGAGAGCGCAGCGGCGCATTCCCGTCCAGTACGCCAAGCGGGTCGTTGGCCGGCGGATGTATCAGGGACAATCCACGCATCTTCCGTTGAAGGTGAATACCGGCGGCGTCATTCCCGTCATCTTCGCCAGCTCGATCATCGCGCTTCCGCAGACCTTTGCCTCGATGTTTCCCAACAGCCCCTGGATGGCGAATGTGGCCCAGCAGCTCGCCTGGGGCATGCCGCTCTACACCATCATCTACGTGGCGGGGATCGTATTCTTCTGTTACTTCTACACGGCGATCATCTTCAATCCCGAAGACGTGGCGGATAACATGCGCAAGCATGGTGGTTACGTCCCCGGCATCCGGCCGGGTAAACGCACCGCGGAATATATCGACAACATCCTCACCCGTTTGACCTTCGGCGGCGCGCTCTATCTGGCCGCGGTATCGGTGCTTCCCGAGTTCATGATCGCCGGATTCCGCGTGGCGCCCATTCCTCTGATTGGGCCTGCCCTGGACGCCTGGCTTCCGAGCTGGATCACCGAGGGGCTCGGAGTGACGTTCTATTTCGGTGGCACCTCGTTGCTGATTATCGTGGGAGTGGCCATGGACACCGTCCAACAAATCGAAAGCCAGCTCATCATGAGGCACTACGACGGCTTCATGAAGAGAGGGCGGATTCGCGGACGGCGAGGATGAGGCGAGTTTCAACATTCCGGACGCGAGAGGCGACTGAGGCGGAGGCTGGTTCGTGGTGAGGCTGATCTTGCTTGGGCCCCCGGGAGCGGGCAAGGGCACGCAAGCTCATAAGCTCTCCCAGGAGCTCGGCATTCCCCACATCTCGACCGGGCTCATTCTTCGGGAAGCGGCGGCGCGAGGCACGGAGCTCGGGACGAAAGCCAAGGCGGTGATGGACCGTGGCCAGCTGGTTAGCGACGAAATCATGCTCGGCATCATTCGAGAGCGCCTGGCCCAACCGGACTGTGCTCGCGGATACGTTCTCGATGGATTCCCTCGGACCATCCCCCAGGCGAGAGCCCTCGACGAGATGATGGGTGAGCGAGCGGTTCCGCCGGTCGTCGTCGCCAACATCGAGCTCCACGACGAGGAACTGATGCATCGGATTGCCGGCAGACGCAATGAGGCGAGCCGTTCCGACGACGCAGAAGAGACGGTACTGCATCGACTCGAGGTCTATCAGGAGAAGACCAGGCCCCTGATCGAGTACTACGGCAATCGCGTTTGCGCCATCGATGGCTCGGGCACGGTCGACGAAGTTTTCGCGCGACTCACCGGTCTCATCGAAGAGGAGGCCCGGGCGTGATCCACAGGAGGTCTGACACCGAGCTCGACAAGATGCATCAGGCGAATGCCATCGTGCTCCAGACGCTCGAGCTGATGAAAAACGCCCTCTCGCCCGGTATGACGACGGCGGACCTGGACCGAATCGCTGAGAGGGAGCTTCGCCGGGAAGGAGCCAAGTCGGCGTTCAAGGGATACAGAGGCTTCCCCGCGAACGTCTGCATCTCGGTCAACGACGAGGTCGTTCACGGAATTCCATCGACCCATCGAGTCCTTCGTGACGGGGACCTCGTCAGTCTGGACTTCGGGTGCGTGGTGGATGGCTATTACGGTGACAACGCCATCACCGCGGGGGTGGGAGAGATTCCCAACCACCTCCGCCGGCTGCTCGAAGTGACGGAAAATGCCTTGTTCCACGGCATCGATGCGGCTCGGGCGGGAAACCGTGTTTCTGACATATCCTATGCCATCCAGAGTTTCGTCGAGGCGCGAGGCTTTGCCGTCGTTCGCGAGTTCGTCGGGCACGGTATCGGGAGGGCACTGCACGAGGACCCACCGGTCCCGAACTTCGTGCGCGCCGGTCGCGACCCCAAGTTGCTTCCGGGTATGTGTCTTGCGATCGAGCCGATGGTCAATTCCGGGGAGCACCACGTGAGGACCCTTGCAGATCGTTGGACCGTCGTGACCGCCGACGGGAGTTCCGCCGCGCATTTCGAGCGCTCGGTTGCTATTTTGGAGTCCGGACCGTGGATCCTCGCGGAACCGCGCGCTGTCTTCGAGGGTGCGAAAGTTGGCTAAAGAAGAGGCCATAGAGGTCACGGCGACGGTGATCGAGCCCTTGCCGAACGCGATGTTCAAAGTGGAGCTGGAGAACAAGCACCAGGTGCTCGCTCACGTCTCGGGAAAGATGCGAAAGCATTTCATTCGCATACTGCCGGGCGACAAGGTATTGGTGGAGCTGTCCCCCTACGATCTGACGCGCGGGCGAATCGTCTATCGCTACAAGTGATCATGAGAAACGGGAAGGATACGAGATGAAAGTACGAGCATCGGTGCGGCGCTTCTGTGCGAAGTGCAAGATCATTCGGCGCCAGGGGGTGGTTCGGGTCATCTGCATCAACCCCAAGCACAAGCAGCGACAGGGATAGGAGAGCGATATGGCACGCATCGCCGGCGTGGACTTGCCACGCGAAAAGCGGATCGAGATCGGGTTGACCTATATCTACGGTATTGGCCACACCCGGGCCGGGGCCATCCTCGACAAGGCGGGGATCGAAGCGAGCATCAAGGTCAAGGATCTCACCGAGCAGCAGGTGAGTCAGATCAGCAAGGTGCTCGACGCCGAGGGGGGAGTGGAAGGAGATCTCCGGCGGGAGGTCTCGATGAACATCAAACGTCTCATGGATATCGGCTGTTACCGCGGATTGAGGCATCGCCGAAGCCTTCCTTGTCGGGGGCAGCGGACTCATACGAACGCGAGGACCCGAAAGGGTCCGCGCAAGGGGACGATGAAGAAGAGGTAATCGATCGTGGCGAAGAAAGCGGAAGGCAAGAAGAAGAGCTTCAAGAAGAAGGAGAAACGTACCTTGTTGAACGGAATCGCGCACGTTCAGGCGACGTTCAACAACACCCAGGTGACGATTTCCGATGTCGAAGGCAACGTCGTCTGCTGGGCCAGTGCGGGCGGACTCGGCTTCAAGGGATCCCGCAAGGGGACACCATTTGCTGCTCAGCAGGCAGCGAGTCAGGCCGCGCAGGCGGCGAGAGCGATGGGGTGCAAGAGCCTCGACGTGCTCGTCAAAGGTCCGGGCTCGGGGCGGGAATCGGCGATTCGAGCTCTTCAAGCTGCCGGGATCCAGGTCAAATCCATTCGAGATGTCACCCCCATCCCTCACAATGGCTGTCGGCCACCGAAGAGGCGACGGGTTTGAGACAGGGCTCGATCGATTGATGGAAGCAAAGCTCCAGGAGGAACGGATTGGCTAGATATCGGGGTGCCGTTTGTAGGCTCTGCCGCAGGGAGGGCATGAAGCTCTTTCTGAAGGGCGAGCGTTGCTTCGGGCCGAAGTGCGCGATCGAAAAACGCAATTTCGCGCCCGGCGCTCATGGCAAGGCCCGTCGCAGCCGCATTCAGGGCTATGGGCTCCAGCTTCGCGAGAAGCAAAAGGTAAAGAGGACCTACGGTCTTCTCGAAAAACAATTCCGTCTGTACTTCGAGCGCGCCGAGCGCACCCGAGGCATCACCGGTGAGGTGCTGTTGCAGTCGCTCGAGCGGCGTCTGGACAACACGGTATACCGTCTCGGATTCGCGACGTCGCGCCCCCAGGCACGCCTTCTCGTACGCCATGGCCACGTTCGCGTCGGCGAACGAAGGGTCAATATTCCGTCCTTTTCCGTCAGAGAGGGGGACGTCGTATCCGTGAGCCCTAAGTATGCCGCGCATCCCCATTTTCAGTACGCAACCGAAATGTCCAAGAGCCGCGGGGTCCCCAAGTGGTTGGAGCTCGGCGAGGCAGGCACTTCGGGCCGGATCGTGTCGCTCCCGAGTCGCGACGATCTCGAACTGCAATTTCAGGAGCAGCTCATCGTCGAGCTCTATTCCAAGTAGATCGAATCGACCAGAGGAGGTCTTTCGTCAGTATGTTGTGGACAGGATTTCAAAAGCCGAAACGGCTCGAAGTGGATCACTCTACTCTGACTCGTCAATTCGGGCGGTTCACCGCACAGCCCTTTGAGAGGGGTTTCGGGACCACGATTGGCAATGCCCTGCGGCGGGTTCTGTTGTCCTCGATCGAAGGAGCCGCCATTACCGCCGTGAAGATCGAAGGGGTGTTGCACGAGTTCTCGCCCATCCCCGGCGCGCTCGAGGACAGCACCGAGATCATCCTGAACCTCAAACGAATCCCGTTCAAGCTCCATTCTCCCGGAACTAAGACCGTCTTGCTCAACGCCGAGGGAGAAGGCACGGTGACGTCGAATGACATCGAGCTCCCCGCGGACGTCGAGGTCCTCGACAAAACGGTTCATGTCGCCACGCTGTCGAGCTCGGGAAAACTTCAGCTGGAGATGCGGTTGAAGGACGGCCGCGGATACGTACCCGCGGAAAAGAACTTCGACGACGATCTGACGATCGGATACATCCCGCTGGACTCGGTTCATTCTCCCATCAAGAAGGTCAACTACGTCGTCGAGGCGGCCCGAGTCGGGCAGGCGACCGACTACGACAAGCTCACCCTCGACGTTTGGACCAACGGTTGCGTCATGCCCCAGGACGCGGTCGGCCTGGCTTCGAAGCTCCTGAAGGACCATCTGGCAATCTTCATCAACTTCGAAGACGAAGGGGCAGTCGCCGAGACTACTATCGAGACGAAGCGAGATTCCCTCGTCGAGCACCTGAATCGCAGCGTCGACGAGCTCGAGCTTTCGGTGCGATCGTACAACTGTCTCAAGAATGCCGACATAAAGACCATCGGTGAGCTGGTTCAGAAGACCGAGGCGGAAATGCTCAAGACCAAGAACTTCGGGCGGAAGTCGCTGAACGAGATCAAGGAAATCCTGGGTACGCTGGGACTATCGCTGGGCATGAGAATCGACACATGAGACATCGAGTTGCGCACCGCAAGCTCGGACGGACCACGCCTCACCGGACGGCGCTTCTCCGAAACTTGGCGGCGTCGCTCATCGCCAAGGAGCGCATTCGCACCACGGTGGCCAAGGCGAAGGAGCTGCGGCCGTTCGTGGAGAAGCTCGTCACCCTGGGGAAGAAAGACTCGCTCCACGCGCGAAGACGTGCGCTCTCCATCCTTCCGCGCAAGGACGCGGTCAAGAAGCTTTTCGTCAGCATCTCTCCGAGATTTTCGGAACGTCCTGGAGGATATACTCGCATCTTGAAGCTCGCCCCCCGTCAGGGTGACGGGGCATCGATGGCCCTGATCGAGTTCGTCGACTACCGCCTCGAGACCGCGGATTCCGGCCCCGCGGCGGACAAATCCGCGAAGAAGAAGAAAAGCGATCAGGCGAAGGAGGAGGCGAAAGCCGCCACCGGGGCCGAAGCCGAACCGGACGAAGCCGGGGAAAAAACCGCAAAGAAAAAGAGCAGACCCCGAAAGAAGGCCTCGGCGACAAAGTAATTCATTCTTCTGCCTTGGCTTTTTTCTCGGCGATGATCTTGGGGATCAGGTGCGAGGGGACTTCCTCGTAATGTGAGTAATCCATGTGGAACGATCCCCTGCCGCCAGTCATCGACGTGAGCGCGGGCTCGTAGCTCAACATCTCCGCCATTGGCACCTGGGCACGAATGACGGTAACCCGTTCCTTTGGGTCCATACCCTGGGTTCGCCCGCGGCGGGAATTCAGATCACCGAGGACGTCGCCGGTGATCTCCTCGGGGACGACGATCTCCACGTTCATGATTGGCTCGAGGAGAGTGGGCTTGCAACGCTCCATGGCGTCTTTGAATGCCAGCGAGCCAGCAATCTTGAATGCCATTTCCGACGAGTCGACTGCGTGGTATTTCCCGTCGTATACCGTCGCCTTGAAGTCGACCATGGGAAAGCCGACGAGGTACCCCTTGACGCGTGCCTCCTGGATCCCTTTCTCGACCGCGGGAATGAACTGCTTGGGAATCGCCCCACCAAAGACCTCATTGCCGAACTCGAAGTCGGATCCGCGGGCAAGGGGCTCGAAACGGACCCAACAATCGGCGAACTGGCCGTGACCCCCGGTTTGTTTCTTGTGCCGACCATGGGCTTCGGCGATGGCGGTGATGGTCTCTCGATAAGGCACCTTGGGAGGGTGTAGATCGACCTCTACGCCGAACTTCTGCTTCAGCCGGGAGACCGTGACCTCGATGTGGAGCTGTCCGGTTCCGGAGAGGAGCAGCTCCGATTCCCGATGGAAACGAAGCATGGGATCTTCCTCGGCCATGCGCTGCATCGCTTGACTGATCTTCTCCTCGTCGCCCCGGGATTTGGGCTCGATGGCAAAGCTGATCACCGGCTCGGGGAACTCGAGGGCCTTGTAAACGATCGGATTCGACTTCTCCGCGAGAGTGTCGCCCGTCTGAGTCTCCCGCAGCTTGGCGACCGAAGCGATGTCGCCCGCGCCCACCTCGCTCACCGCCGTCGATTCCTTCCCTTGAAGAAGCGCCAGGCTTCCCACGCGTTCCGAGACGCTCTTGCTCGTATTCTGGTAGGTCGAATCGGATTTCAACACCCCGCTCATCACGCGAAAGAGGCTGATGCGGCCGGCGAAGGGATCGGCAATCGTCTTGAATACGAAGGCGGAAGCGGGCGCGTCATTCTTGATCGACAGCCGTAGCTCGTTCCCCGAGCCGTCCTTCCCGACCGCCTCACCGCGCGCGTCGGGAGCGGGAGCGAGCTCCACGAGAACGTCCAAGATCTGTCTGACTCCGATGTTCTTCGTTCCCGAGCAGGCCAGGATGGGAAAGATGGTCCCCGCCAGGATGGTCTTCCGCAGGCCGCTCACGAGCTCATCGGGGGTGAGCTCACCCGCCTCGAAGTACTTTTCCATGAGAGCGTCGTCGCCCTCGGCAACCATTTCCACCAGGGCGCTTCTTGCCGACTCGGCAGCTTCCTTCAACTCCCCGGGCACGGGCTGCTCCTCGAACGAGCCTTTGTCGTCCCCTTTGCTCACGAAGGAGGTCATCTTCACGAGGTCGACGACGCCTCGGAAGTCCTTCTCCTCGCCCAGCGGCAGCTGGATCGGGATCGCAGTCCGTCCGAAGGCGCTTTGAATCGATTCGACCGAGCGGGAGAAACTGGCGCGGTCGCGGTCGAGCCGGTTGACCACGACGATCCGAGGGAGGCCGAACTCCTCGGCAAACTTCCAGACCTTCTCGGTTTGGACTTCTACTCCGGCCACGCCACATACGTTGACGAGGGCGGCATCGGCAACCTGCAGGCCCACCCGGGCTTCCTGGATGAAATTGCCGTAACCGGGCGTGTCGAGAAGGTTGATCTTGGTCTTGTTCCATTCACAATGCGCCAGAGCGGTGGAGAGGCTGATCTGACGCGCGATCTCGTCGGCGTCGAAATCGGTAACGGTGTTGCCTTCTTCGACTTTTCCGAAGCGGTTCACCGCGCCGGTGTCGTAAAGAAAGGCGGACACGAGCGAGGTCTTGCCCGAGCCACCGTGGCCAACCGTCGCAACGTTTCGAATGCTGGCGGTATCGTAGGTCTTCATCCTGATGCCTCCGTCGGGGAGAAGTACGGCGCCGAGGAGGGCCGGCCGAGGCCGTTCGGAGCCTTGGGCCCGCGGATTATAACACCGGCCAAATTCAAAGCAAACGACGGCTATAATAAGAATCTCGAATCATGATGCCTGCCATCGTCTGGCCGTGGCGCCGCCCGCGGGTCGGATTCGCTTTCTCGGACCAGTGGCTCGTGGTCGCAAGCGACGGGGGGCCACCGGCTTTTTCCGAGCTCCCCCCGGGGCTGCTGAAACCATCTCCCCTTGCGCCGAACGTCCAATCGGTTGCCGAGCTGGCGCGTCTGAGCTGTCAGCTAGTGGAGGATCTCGGGGGCCGCGCCGGGGCCGCGGTCGTGGCGCTGCCCGACCTCGCGGTCACGACGGCGTTGTTCGCCGACGGCTCGAAGTTGAAGCACCGGGAGCTGCGAGCAGCAATCGCGGGCCGCTCGGCGTCCCCCGAACTGGAGATCCGTTCGGATTTCTGGCGGGGATTCCGCCACGAGGTTCTGGGCGCCGCCGTACGTAATGTGGTGGTTCGCCAATACGAACAGATCGTGGAAGCAACCGGAGCGCGTCTTCGATGGGTGGACACCTGCAGCCTCGCGAGAATCCCCGGCTGGGCAGAGGAATCCAAATCGAAAGAGGCCATGGTCGTGCACGCTCAACTCTATCGCGCCCACTATAGCCTGGCGGTGTTCCGGTCGGGTGAGCTCATCGATTTGAGGTTCAAGCTGAGGCCGCCAGGTACCTTGGATAGCGTCGTACGAGAAATCGGCAGACTGCCGGGCCACTACGGCGCCCCGGTCGGCTCGCTCAGGCTTTCGGGCGAGGGGGCATCGGCCTGTGCAGAGCGAGCTCGGGAAACTTTCGACTTCGGCGGGATCTCGGCCGAGGAAGAGGACGAGCGCGGTTTGATCTTGAGCTCCGTCCGAGCTCTATTGCGGCGGCTGACGGGATGACGCGATGAGGCAGGGCATCAATCTGGGTCTCGAGCGAGTCGAGCGGAACCGCGGGCTGACACGGCTCGTATGGCCGATCCTGCTCGTGGCGACGCTTCTTCATGGGTTCCGAGCACGCAGAACCGGCGAGGAGCTAAAGGCGTTGCGTGACCAGGTCTCGGATGCCGAGGAGCGCCTGGAGACGGACTCTCCCCGGACGGATGACGCGATCATCCAGAGGTTGAGACAAATCAGCGCGTCGGGGCTCGCGGCGGGGCACTCGGCGACGGCGATTCTCGCTCTCATCGACTCGTCGCTACCCCGCGACATGAGCCTCGTCGCTCTGACGATTCATCCGATGCCGCCCTCGGCGGACGTCTTGATCGACGCCAAGGCGCCCGGTGCCGAGGACGTCACGAGTTTCCAGAGAAGTGTGGCCGGGTCCCTCCTGGTCTCGTCCACTTCACTGCTCGAAGAGAGGCTCTCGGCCGACGGGCTTCTTTCGGTTCGGCTTCGCGTGGAGCTCCGAGCCCCATGAGATCCGCCTTGATCCTGTCCCTCGTCATCGTCAACGGGACCCTTTGGTGGAGCTTGCGCGGGTCCAATCGAGAGCGCGAAGCCCTGGAGAGCCGCCTGTCCGAGCTGAGCGCGGCGGCCTCCCGTTCGCAAGAGCGTCAGCGGCTTCGGGAAGAGACCGGTGCTCTCGTCGACGCCTTCACGAAGCGAGTCGACGCATCGCAGGTATCCCGGCCGTTGGACATAGCGACCTTTCGGGATGAGCTCATCGGAATGGAGGAAGGTCTGGCCCTGGACCGTCTGTCCCTCGATTTTCGCGCCGTCGATTCCGGGGGCTCCGAAGACGGCACCAACATCAATGCGACCCTGCGTGGCCGATTCTCCTCGATACAGAGATACCTTGCGAGGATCGAGGCGTCCGCTCTTCCCCTGGCGACCAGGGAGCTCCGACTCCGTGGTGACGACGAGCTCGTCTCACTCGATGCTCGATGGACCGCCGTATGGAATGTGCCGAAAACAGGCGAGCTGGCACCCGCCGAGATCGCGCGGCTCGAGAGTTGGCTTTCGCGGGAGAGCTCGGCAGCTCCCGGGCGTAATCTCTTCGAATTCCAATCTGCCGGTTATGACCCGGCACCTGATCTGGCGGTGACGCAAGCCGATCGCCGCGCGGAGACGACGGCCCCGCCCCCGATCGTTCCCGCCCAGGCGCCGCTCCCAGAGCTCACCGGGTTCGTGTTGGCGCGACCCGAGCTCGAGCCCGACGTCGAAAGACGTGTGCTGGCCGCGGTGAGGTTCAAAGGCGAGCTCCACCTCCTGCAGGTAGGAGACGATTTCGACGGCTATGCGCTCGAGCGGGTCGAGCCACTAGAGAGCGTGACCCTGTTTCACTCCAGCACCGGTGAGCGGCTCGTGCTGCGACTCCCGTAAGTGCTCGCCCGAGCGCTTCAAAATCTCAAGTATCCCGGAGGGATGCCGGCGACGCGTCCTTGCTCCTGGAGGTTGAGCTTGAGCCGCTCTTTTTGCGCCTGGAGGCGCTCGTTCATGGTCTTGAGCTTCTGCTGCTCCTCCACGAGGGTAACGGATTCCTGACCGGTGAATTGCCGATTGGTGACATCGGCCGACGGGGCGACGGGCAGCCCCGCGCCTCCAGACGTCGAGGCGGACCGGATCTCGGAATCGAGCTCGCGGATGCGCGCTTCGTTCTTGGCAATCTCCTCGTCGATCTGCCGAACCTGACTCTCGTAATGCGCCTTCATCCGCTCGAACATGACCAGTTTTTCGTCGAGCGGGAGGTCGGGAGGAATGGAGCTCGGGACATCACCTTCTTCACCACTCTCGCTGCGATCGCGCGCTGGACGTTCACCGATACTGGAGCTTCGAGGCGGCGTTTCGGCGCCGGTCTCCGCGGGAGCGCTCTCGGCCTCCCGTTCCTCTCCGAAGATCTCCGTTTCCGAAAATACGAGGGCCCTCTTGCCTTCTTGCTTGTTCTTCTCCCGTCGTTCCCGTTCCTTCTTGGCGACTTCGCCGAGAGATTGACCGAGACCCAGAGCGGGAAGCGTCAGAAGCAGCGCCACAACCAACGTCCATCGCATGACAATCCCCGATTCGTTTTACCGGTTGAGCCAATTATAGTCTGAGCCGCCGCCAGGCCTCAACAAATCCATTCAAAGCCCGCGTTTTCAGTGATTTGCCTTGCGGGGTCGGGGTCGAGCTAATAGAATCGCCGCCAGTATGGCTTTGTTTGCAGAACGCCTGTCCGCCATGGGTACGGAGAACGCTTTCAAGATCGGTGAGGACGTCGTTCGAGCGCAGAAGAGGGGCATCGACGTAATCCGGTTCACGATCGGGGAGCCCGACTTCGACTCCGCCCCGCACATCAATCAAGTGGGCATCGAGAACATCAAGAGTGGCAATACCCATTACACCGACCCGGCCGGCATCCGGTCCTTGCGCGAGGCCGCGGCCGCACACGTGAGGAAGACTCGGGGTATCGAGGTCGATCCCGATCAGGTGGTCGTGCTCCCCGGTGCCAAGCCCGCCATCGGTTACACGATGATGAGCTACGTGGACCCGGGTGACGAAGTCATCTACCCGAGCCCGGGCTTCCCCATATATGAATCGTGGGTCACCTACATGGGAGGCACACCGGTTCCCCTGCTTCTGCGGCAGGAGAAGGGCTTCGCTTTCGCGCCCGAGGACCTCGAGGCTCTCGTCTCCCCGAGGACGAAGATCCTGATGCTCTGTTCTCCCTCCAACCCGACGGGAGGCGTGCTGTCTCGCGAGCTTCTCGAAGGTGTGGCGAAGTTGATGGAGCGCAAGGCGCATCCCAACGTTCGCATCTATTCGGACGAGATCTACGAGCACATCTGTTTCGACGGCTTCGAGCATTTCTCCATCGCCTCGGTACCCTCGATGACCAGGCGAACGATCATTGCCAGCGGACACTCGAAAGGTTACGCAATGACCGGCTGG
>DASPGQ010000014.1 GCA_035620555.1 Vicinamibacteria bacterium | reverse complement strand
TTCCCCATGCGGTCATTACGACGATGGGCAGCTTGTCGTCGACAGTAGAGAGTCGTTTGAGCAAGTACAGGCCCTCCTGGCCGGAGGTCGTGTCGCGGGCATAGTTCAGGTCCATGAGGAGCAGGTCGAAATCCTGATCCTCCACCGCCTTGAGAATGGCTTCGGGAGTCTCGACGGTCTCGGTCCCGTAACCCTCCCCTTTGAGGAGTAGCCGCAAGGCCTCCAGAACGTCGGGCTGATCGTCGGCGACTAGCACGCGCGGGCCCGAGCGGGTCGTGATGCTCACCGGGCGCCCCGCCTTTACCGGTCCATCCAGCCGTCCTTCAGACGCACGATTCGGTTTCCATAAGCGGCATTCGTCTCCGAATGAGTGACCTGGACGATCGTCGTTCCCTGCAAGTTCAGCTTCTTGAACAGCTCCATGATGTCGCGGCCCTGTTCGGAATGAAGGTTCCCCGTCGGCTCGTCGGCGAGGATCACTTTCGGCTCCATGACGACCGCGCGGGCCACCCCGACGAGCTGCTGCTGACCACCAGAGAGCTGGCTCGGATAGAGATCCTTCTTCCCGACGATGTTGAATCGATCGAGGATATCCGCCACCATCGACTGCCGCTCGGAGCGGCGGATGTTTCGGTAAGAGAGCGGTATCTCGAGGTTCTCGTAGACCGTCAGATTGTCGAGAAGGTGATAAGCCTGAAAGACGAATCCGATGTACTGCTTGTGAAGCTCGTTACGATGTTTGACCTTCATCGCATGGACGGCATGGTCCAGAAAATAGTAATCGCCGCCCCACTCGCCATCGAGCATCCCGAGGATGTGGAGGAGCGTCGACTTGCCCGCTCCCGATGGTCCCATGATGGTAAGGAACTCCCCCTCGTTGATGTCGAGCGTGATCTGGCGGAGCACATAGGTTCGTCCCGCGCGGGACTCGTAGTACTTCTCCAGGTTCTCGAGTCTGATGAGAGGTTCGCCGTTAGCGCTCAATTCACCCTCAATTCAAACGAATCCTTCGATAGTCATCCCATTGTGACGTATCCGACAAGATCACTTCGTCCCCCTCGTTGAGGCCGGCGACGATCTCGATGGTGTTGACCGAGCTCTTGCCCAGCGACACGTCCACGCGCTCCGCAGTCTCTCCATCTTGCAGCAGACGGAACAGCCCGATCGTCGTGCCCGCCTGACCGTAGGCAGGCCGGCCCACGTAGAGGACGTTCTCCAATCTTTCGATCTCGACGGTGCCGTCCACGCTCAGATCGGGCCGCGCACCTCTCGGGAGCTCGCCCAGCAGCTCGACGTCCACGGTGACGGTTCCCTCCTGAACCGCCGGATCGATGCGCATGACGCGGCCTTCGATCAGGCCATTGCGGGTATCGATGCTCGCCCGCTGACCAATCTCGACGTCCTTCGCTTGCGTCTCCGCGATCCGCAGCTCCGCCTTGAGGTGCAGCGGCTGGGCCACTCGGGCGAGGTTGAGACCGGGCGTTACCTGCTGACCCACTTCCACCGGCACCTGCTGCAGCACACCGTTCAGGTCGGGTCGGACTTTCAGGCCGTCCACCTGACTCCGCCGCAGCTCGTAGAGGGCGCGCAATTGGCCGACGCGGGACGACTCGGCGGCCAACTGCGCCTCGTTCGACTCGATCGCGATCTCGAGCCGGTTTTGCTCGAGCCGATTGCGCTCCTCGAGCTCCTTGGCCCGCTCTTCGGAGAACCTCAATGCCAGATCTCCAATGATGCCCTGCGCGTGGGTCTCTTTGTCGGCTTCGAGCTGTAGCAAGGCCGTTCGATATTCGGCCTGAACCGAAGCGGCCAGAGCCCGCTGGTTCAGCAGCTGACTTTCGAGCTGAATCTCGAGGTCCTCGTACCGGGCTTCCGCCGCCCGCAGCTGCAGGCGTGCATCTTCGAGAGATTGCTCGAGCTCGGGATTGGACATCTCGAGAAGCACGGTGTCGGGCGTGACGTCGGTACCCGGAAGCGTCAGGATGCGCTCGACCCGCCCCTCGGTGCGCGCCGCCACCCAGCGAATCTCGACGGGAACGAGCGTGCCCGGCCCCCGGACCTGCCGGAGCATCGAGCCGCGAACCACTTTGTCCATCCAGACCGTCGAACGATCGACGCTCGGCGCTGCCGGCTCGAGCCGAGAGACCCAGAATGCCAGAATGCCGAAGACCACGGCCCCCGCGGCGTAGAGAATTCGCTGTTTGCGTTTTCTTGCTTCGGCTACGCCCTCACGTTTGACGTCCATGAAATCGAACTCCCATCCCCGGTTCCATCTTACTCTCTGTGGCAAGCATCATGCCAGCGCCACCAGCGTCGTATGCTTATGATTTCAAAAGATTAATACCCTAGGTACCGTCCCAACTCCCAGGAAGTGTCCGCAACCGGACACTCGCCGGTCGGCCTCGACAACCAATACGTCGGTTATCCTCTTTATGTTTAGGTTTGATGAAGAGGGCTAGCGCCCGTATTGAAGGAGTCCCTGTCGTGGAACCAGGCTCCGGCCCGGTAGCCAGTCGCCCGGCGACGTCCCGAGTAGGTCGAGCACGGTTGGGGTGACGTCGATTCCTCTCGCTCTTCCGACGTTGAGCCCCGGCCGGACGCGGGGCCCGATGATTCCGAAAATCGCGAGCATCTCGCGCCGTGTGGGCAAGAAAATGTGCTGACCGCTGGGCGCAACCCGTTCCACGACGAGAGCTCTCTCGGTGGAGGTGGACGGATAGTACCGCGGAGCGAGCTCCACGAAGAGGTCTCCCGTCCCGTCGCCCCCCGGCTGAAGGAGCCCGCGAGTCGACGGCTCGTAGATTTCCAAGACGATGCGATCACCCGAGTCCGGGTCTACGAGGGCGGTCAAGGCGCGACGCGCCTCCTCGATGACCGAGTCCTTTTCGTCGAGCGGAACGATTCCCGATCGGCGATCGACGAGATTGACGGCAATGGACGTATCCGAGAGTGGTAGAGCGAGCGCGCGAGTGCGCGAGAGGTCGATCCGTCGCCCGGCGTCGAGGGCCACGAGCCCCGCCTGTTCCAGGGCGATATTGAGATGAACGAGGCGGTCGATGGGGGCCATTCCGTGATCGCTGACCACGATGACATGGGCGCCATCGCGTTCCGCGGCATCCAGGAGGACGCCGAGAAACCGATCCTGGAGCCCGTAGGCCTCGATGAGCACCGGCCATAGTCTTTCGGCCACCCTTGGATCGTATCCATCGAGATCGGGCGACAGGTAGCCCATCAGAGCATGGCCGATCTCGTCGGTGACGGGACTATAAAGAACGACGAGATCGTAGTCCTCTTCGAGGGCCAGTCGCGCCTGGGAGATGAGCTGTTCCTGAAGGTGGGCTTCCGTTTCCATGAGGCGTCGTTCCGCTTCCCCGTCGCCACCCTGGAAGAGCGGAACGCCTAGACCACCCCGCTCGTAGACGCGACTGCCAGCGTTACCCGCGAAGACCTCCAGCACGGGCAGTCCGTGCCCCGGAAACGAGCCGTTCGACACCGCAAGCTCCGCGGCGCCGGAGCGATAGAGTACGAAGGTCGACGCGTCGGGAGCGAGCTCGAAGAGTCGCATCGAGAACCACAGGTCTCGCCCCGCGGCGGTCACCCTTACCGGTGACGAGAAAGGCTCGCCTTCGCCGGCTTTCACTCGAGCGGCGAAACTCGCGTCGGATTTGTCCCGCACGATACCGAGGGTGTCGCAACCGTAAGAGGGATCGAAGGGATCGTCGTAGAACAGGCCATGGAGCACGCTGTCTCCCACGGAGAAGCTCATCTCCCGGGCCTCGTCGCCTCCCGCTTCGGGAACCACCCAATCGGTCGTTGGGAGCCCGACCCTCTCGGCGGAAATGGATTCGGCATCGGCCTGAGCATCCGTGTAGCCATGAGCAATGAACAGATGAGGATCGTTAGGCCCTTCGGGAAACGGATACGCTTGCGTCGCATGAAAGACGAACGTCTCGAGGCCAGCCTTCGCCGCCATCAGCCAGAGCGGTTCGACGCGGAGCGGCCCCGAAAAATAGCCGCTCGTCGTCTCGAGTCGCGTGTGCTCCCTCGCGGGGAGCTCGAGGACTTCGTTCCCGGTTATCCCGTTCGTATGCCCGTAGTGCCCGGTAAACAACATGGCGTGGGCCGCGGCCGTCTTCGTCGGGAAGCTGGTGACCATGCCGTCGGACCAGGCTCCTTTCTCCATGATGCGGGTGAAGTTCGGAAGCTTCCCCTCACGTGCGAGCCGTGTGGTCACTACGTGTCCGGCGCCATCGAAGGACACGAGGATGACCCGCGGCCGGGCGCTCAGGGTGAGCACACCGCACAGCCAGCAAAACAGGACGAGCCGCGCCCGTTGCATCTATCTAGAGTACTCAATGCCGTGGCGGGACCTGCGATTGCCCGGCCGCCACGGCTTGGCCGTTGCGGCGCTGCGCGCCGATCTCGCCCGCCTGCGCCCCTCGGGCTTCGGCGCGGTTCCGACGAAGCCTTGGCGAAGTCGAACAGCAGACGTTTTGGCCGCCGCTCGGCCGGCTGAGCTGTACTTTTTCATCAGCCTGATAGCTCAAGCAGCCAATGAGATCCGGAACATCGTCAGAGCGCGAGGTAAGGCTCTTCCCCAAACGTTTGCGTCCTCTTCAGAATGCGACGCTCGCGGTCATCGAACGCCTCCCGGCGATGGAGCGTACACCGATTGTCCCAGATGACCAGATCGCCGGCGCGCCATTGATGAGTCCAAACGAACTCGGGACGACTGACGTGTGCGAGAAGCCGATCGAGAATCTCGCGACTCTCGCCCGCGGAAATGCCAACGACGTATCGGGTGAATTGATGCCCCACGAAGATCGCCCGCCGGTTCGTCTGCGGATGGGTGCGGATGATTGGATGAGCGGCCGGAGTCGCCGGATTCTGCTTTTCCTCGCCGTGACGATGGACGGCCCTCAACCGGAGCACGCGATCGCGAAGCTCGGTGGGGAGGGCGTCATAGGCCGCATAGCAGTTCACCCACTGGGTATCCCCGCCGCGCCGCGGGACTTCGACCGCGTAGACCACGGAGAAGAGTCCCGGTCGAGGGAGGTAAGACAGATCGCTGTGGAACGTCAGCTCTCCGGAGCCGAGCGCGCCGATGGGCTTTCCGTCTTCCAAGACATTCGAGACGACGAAGATCTCTTTCAGCGGTCGGTCGGGCTGCTCTCGGACGTGGGCTCGGGCGTCTCCGAAATAGCGAGTGAAACGCACCAGGTCGGCGTCCTCTAGCCTCTGGTCCCGGAAGAACAACAGAAGCTCGTCGACGAGTCCCTGCTTCAAGCGGGCCACGACAGACGGATCCAGGGGTGCGGAAGCGTCGACGCCGCGAACCTCGGCGCCGAGGGCACCTCCGGTGGGAACGATCTCCAACATGAGTGAGTTATAATATTTAACAGCCAAGCCTACAAGGGCTTAGGCTCCCATCGAAGCCATGTTGTTGATCGCATACTATTGCCTTCTCGCGCTCCTCGCGTCCCCCGCGACGCCCAGTCCGCCAGCAATCGACGCATTCATCGAGGAGATGGCGGCCAAGCATGGCTTCGACAAGTCCGAGCTCGAGGTCGCTTTCGGGCGGGTCCGCTCGCAGAAGACGATCATCGAGCTCATGGATCGTGCGGTCGAGCCAAAGCCCTGGGACGAGTACCGCAATCTCTTCGTCAACCCCGAAAAGCTCGAGGGTGGGGAGCGTTTCTGGCGCGACCATCATCGAGCGCTCGAGCGCGCCCGCGAGCGCTACGGCGTCCCGGAAGAAATCATCACCGCGGTAATCGGCATCGAGAGCCATTACGGCCGTCACCTCGGGCGGTTCAATGTGCTGGAAGCACTCGTCACCTTGGCATTCGATTACCCGAGGCGTTCGGGAACGTTTCGACTCGAGCTCGAGCATTACCTTCTCCTCGCACGGGAGGAAGGGATCATCGGACTCGAGAGCACTCGTGGATCCTACGCGGGCGCCATGGGAATCGCCCAGTTCATGCCCGGCAGCTATCGGCGCTACGCGATTGACTTCGACGGGGATGGTCGGCGGGATCTACTCCGAAGCGCGGAAGATGCCATCGGAAGCGTGGCCAACTACTTCACCGCACATGGCTGGCAGAGCGATCAGCCCATCGCCGCGCCGGTACAGATCGTCGGGGGCTCCACCGAACCGTTCCAATCGTCCCGGCTCTCGACTCGTTACCGGCTCGAGGAGCTCAAGGCTCTCGGGGTCGAGGCCCCGGGCGTCTACGCTTTAGACTCGAGAGTCATCCCGGTCAAGCTGAGCAACCGAGTCGACACCGAATACTGGCTCGGGTTCGACAACTTCTACGTGATCACGCGCTACAACCAGAGCACGTACTACGCCATGGCCGTCCACCAGCTAGCGGCCGCGCTGCGCGAGAGGGTCGAGGCTAACACCGCCTCCGCCCCGTGACCGGCTCGAAGATTTTCGTGATCTGGAGAGCCGCCGAACGAATCCGTGCTCAAACTCTGTGCAGAGTGTTAACCGTCCATGACTGGAGCGGTTGAGGGACCAACTCATCACAGGTTTTGCACAAGATTTTCCACAGAAACTGTTGAGGTGCCGGCTTCGGGTCCGGGGAAAGCGGAACCGAGCAAGAATTCCGCCTCGGTGACGTCGCCCCGGGAGGCATGGTACGATGTGACGCTCGATACCCGTTCGGTGCCTGAGTCTTGGAAGGACGACATGCTACGTTTACCTCGGAAGCCGTTACCCGGGGTGTGCGGGTGCGAGTCGTGTCGCGCTTTTCTCCGGAGCATTCTCATCCCGAGCAGCAACGATGGTTCTTTCTCTACACGGTGGAGATTCACAATCAGAGCGATGACACGGTGCAGCTCTTGAGTCGTCACTGGATCGTAGAGAATGCCGACAAGAAGATCGAAGAAGTGCGCGGACCGGGTGTCGTGGGCCAGCAGCCGGTTCTGGCCCCCGGCCAGTCCTTCGAGTACACCTCGGCGTGCCACTTGACGACCCCTTTTGGCTCCATGCGCGGAACGTATCAGATGGTGACCGAGCAAGGGACACGCTTCGAAGTGACGATCGCTCCGTTCACCCTCAGCGAGCCTTACACGGTGCACTAACACCGGTCGCGGCACTCGACGAGGACCCGCTTGCAGAAGAACAAGCTGAGCGCGCGCGCCGCCGATCGGCACGTCCTCTATCAGGAAAGCGTTCAAGCGCCCGATGTGGACGCGAGGTTCCTTGCCCGCTACTTCAAACGCTACACCGGCCAACCGCTCAGAACCTTCCGCGAGGACTTCTGCGGAACGGCGATCCTCTCCTGCGAGTTCGTGAAGCTCCATCGCGAGAACCGAGCGTTAGGCGTGGATCTCGACGGACCCACTCTCGAATGGGCTCGGTCGAACAACCTGAGCGCGCTCGCTCCCGCCCAGAGGGAGAGGATTCAACTGATTCGCGACGACGTCCGCCGCGTACGTCGACCCAGAGTTCAGCTTTTGGCCGCACTCAACTTCAGTTATTCGGTATTCAAGACCCGCCAGGACATGGGAGCCTATATCGAGAATACCTACCGCTCCTTGGAGCCCGGAGGGCTCCTCGTCCTCGACGCTTGGGGCGGCGGGCAGGTCCAGTTCCGAATGAAGGAGCGGAAAAAGCTCAATGGCTTCACCTATATTTGGGATCAGGCCGATTTCGATCCCATCACCCACCACATTATCTGCAAGATCCATTTCGAGTTCCGCGACGGAACCCGAACGAAGAACGCTTTCGTCTACGACTGGCGCCTGTGGACGCTGCCCGAGCTCAGGGAGTTGATGGCCGTCGCCGGTTTCGAGGACGTGCATGTCCTTTGGGAAGGCACCGACCGCAAGTCGGGAGAAGGAAACGGGGTCTTTCGGCGCGTCGAGCGAGGCGGAGACGAAGAGGCCTGGATCGCCTACGTCATCGGGCGTAAACCCTAGTCGGCATGTGGAATCGCGGACATCGCTACCGAGAGCGACTCGGTCAGCACGCCGAAGGTCGCAGCCTGATCGAATATCTCAGCGAACGGTATCGTCATTCGTCCGAGCGGCAATGGCGGAGCCGCATCGAGGCCGGGCGGGTGCTGGTCGAGGGAATCCCGGCGACGAGCTCGCGCAAGCTGTCTGCGGGCGAGGTCCTCGACTGGAATCGACCTCCCTGGCGAGAGCCCCCGGGACCGAGAAGCTTCGCGCTGATTCACCGTGACCGAGAAGTCCTGGGAGTCGCCAAGCCCCGCGGGCTTCCGACGATGCCCGGCGGCGGGTTTCTCGAAAAGACCCTCCTTCACCTGGTGCGGGAAAGGTTCCCCACCGCCTCGCCGCTGCACCGGCTCGGCCGCGGCACCTCCGGCATCGTGCTCTTTTCGATCGAGGCCGGGAAACGCCGACACCTCGTCCGCCTGTGGCAGGCCGGCGGGGTCGAACGCGGTTATCGCGCGCTCGTCCAGGGCTCGGCTCCTCCGGGCGAGACGGTCCTCAGCCAGCCCATCGGTTCCGCACCTCACCCGCTCCTGGGCTCGGTAGCGGCGGTCCACCCCGACGGAAAGAGAGCCGTTTCCCGGGTACGTCTTCTGGAAAGGCGCGAGAATTCGTCGCTAGTCGAGGTCGCGATCGAGACGGGCCGTACCCATCAGATTCGCATCCACCTCGCGGCGATGGGTCACCCTCTGATCGGGGATCGCCTCTATCCCGCGGGTGGCATTCCCCTTTCCCGCGAGGTTACGCTTCCAGGCGACCTGGGCTACTGGCTTCACGCCCACCGGGTCGCCTTCGACGGCACCGAGCTGTTCTGCGCGCCGCCGCCCTTGCTCCGACGCCGAGGGGAGCTCTCGATCCGATGACCGCCGCTTTCCTCGTCATCGGAAACGAGATCTTGACTGGCAAAGTCCGCGAGGCCAACGTCTATGAGCTCGCGCGGACCTTGCAGTCCATTGGCCTGAGCCTCGAGAGAATCGTCGTCATCCCCGACGAGGTCGACACGATAGCGGCCGAAACCGCTTATCTCGCCAAGCGCTTCGACCACGTGTTCACGAGCGGCGGCGTCGGGCCCACTCACGACGACGAGACGATCGCGGGAATCGCCGCGGCCTTCGGGGTACCCGTCGTTCAGGATCCTGAGCTTATAGCATTGCTCCGAGAGCATTACGGCGAACGTCTCCACGAAAACCATCTCATTCTCGCCAACGTGCCCCAAGGCTCGCGCAAGTTGTTCATCGCTCGAGAGCCGTGGCCTTTGATCGTCCTCGGAAACGTCTTCATCCTTCCCGGCTTGCCCGAGATCTTTCGCGCGAAGCTCGACATCGTGCGAGAGCACCTGGCAGGCGAAGCGCCTTTCGTGTCACGCGCGGTGTTCACCAAGATGGACGAGGCGGTGCTCAAACCCCTGCTCGACCGCATCGTCGCCGATCATCCCCGGGTACGGCTCGGCTCTTACCCCCGTTGGAACGATCCCAAATACGAGACGAAAGTCACCTTCGACGGAAAAGATCAATTGGCGGTAGAACAAGCCGTCGCCGCATTCCTTCTCCTCCTTCCCGAAGGTGAGCCTCAGTGGACGGAGTGATCTCAGGGGCTGCTCGATCCCGCCCCGGGCATGAGGCATCGATCACGAACGCACTCTTTTGAAACCGCGATGACGGGACGATATAGTCCCACGCTGGGGAGGCCCATGATGAAACTCCGTGCCGCTGCCGTGTTCTTGTCGTTTGCGTTCTCGGTCTCCGCCCAACCCGTCGAGCGGTACGAGATGGCTCTTACCGGTGACTCCATCATCACGAGGAAGCTTTCTGTCTACCAGGAGCCCGAGTTTTTGCGGATGATCGATCTCATCCGTGGAGCCGACCTGGCCTTCACGAATATCGAGATGCTCTTCCACGACTACGAATCGTTTCCCATGGCGTCGAGTGGAGGAACGTATATGCGGGCTCAGCCGGAGCTCGCGAAAGAGCTCGCATGGGCAGGATTCGACCTCGGCTCGCTCGCGAACAACCACTCCGGTGATTACGGTCCCGGCGCGATGCTCCTTACCGAGAGGTACGTACGCGAGGCCGGCCTCGTCGGTGCTGGCGTCGGAGAAAGCCTCGCCGAAGCCAGGGAGGCGAAATTCCTCGAAACCGCAAAGGCACGCATCGCCTTCGTTTCCCTCGCCTCGACTTTTCCCGAGCATGCCCTGGCGGGAAAATCCCGCGACGACGTGCCCGCGAGGCCGGGATTGAATCCCCTGAGGCACCGCATCACCTATGAGGTCACTCGCGAACAGCTCGAGGCGCTTCGTCGGATCATGGCGGATTTAGGGATGGCCCCACCCGAACGAGGTGATTCCCTCCAGTTTCGCCGCGAGAAGTATGTTGCGGCCGAGCGGCCTCGAATCGTGACCGAGCCCGAGCCCGAAGACGTCGAGGAAATCGGCGTCGTGATCCGGAACGCATCGCGACTCGCCGACTTCACCATCGTGAGCATCCACGCTCACGAGAGCGGCACGAGCCGTGAGGAACCGGCCCAGTTTCTCGTCACCTTCGCCCGCAGGATGATCGACGAGGGCGCCGACGTCTTCGTTGGGCACGGACCCCACGTTCTGCGGGGCATCGAGATTTACAAGGGAAAGCCGATCTTCTACAGTCTCGGTGATTTCATCTTCCAGAACGAGACCCTGCAGCGGCTCCCCTACGAGAACTACGCGGGCCTCAACCTCGGTGAGGACAAGGGTCTGGCGGATTTCAACGACGCTCGCTACGACTTCGACCAGAGAGGCTTTCCCGCCAACCCCGAGATCTGGGAGGCCGTTGTCGCCTCGCCCGTGTTCCAGGGAGAAGAGCTCGTGGAGCTGAGACTCCATCCCATCACCCTCGGATTCGGTAAGCCACGGCAGGTGCGCGGTCGACCGATGTTCGCCGACGACGCGCTCTCGGAGAAAATCATCAAGGACTTGCAGGAGCGCTCGCGACCCTTTGGCACCGAGATCGACTTCGTGGACGGCATCGGCGTCGTCCGCCTCGCCTCTCGAACGACCAACTGAAGTCGCGTCCCGTCAGGGATTCTCCGTCGTCTTGGCCGGGGCTTCCGGTTCTTCACCGGGAGCGGACTCCCACACGTAGTCACGCCCCATCGCGTGCTTCTCGAACCAGTCGAGCTCGACGTTCACCTTGAACAGCTCGTGACGGAGCTCCTGCCAGCCGTGCGGCTCGCGGGGGGCGATGTAGAGATGGGTTGGCACGCCGAGGGACTTCAACGCCCGATAGAGCTCGACCGACTGTGGCGGGGGAACCCGGACGTCTTTTTCCCCCACCAGGATGATCGTCGGGGTCTTCACCTTGTAGATGTCCTTCAAGGGTGAGTGGCTCCAATAGGTGTCGATGGGAGCATCTTCCTGCCAGGGCGTGCCGCCGAACCAGGGGGTCCGGTAGATCCGCACGTCGCTCTGGGCGTACATCGAGATCCAGTTCACCGCTCCCGCACCGGAGGATGCCGCCTTGAAACGGTCGGTGAAGGTGATGATCTTGTTCGTCATGTGACCGCCGCCGCTCCAGCCCATCTTGACCATCCGCTCGCCATCCACGAGTCCCTCGGCGATGAGATGGTCCACGCCGGTCATGACATCGAGGTGGGCCTGGCGGAAGTAGTGCCCTACCATATCGCGGAGGAACGCGTCGCCGTAGCCGGTGCTTCCTCGGTAGTTCGGTTTGAAGACGAAATAACCCTTGGCGGCGAGAACCTGCACGTAGCTCGACCAGCGACCAAAGCCGAACTTGTCCGAGGCGGCCGGTCCGCCATGCGTCTGAACGACGAGCGGATACCTCGTTCCCTCACGGTAGTCCAGGGGATAATAGAGGAGACCTTCGACGGTCTCGCCGTCGTCTCCTTTCCACTGGATCGCTTCCTGACGCGGGAGCTCGAACTCACGCGCGAGATACTCGTAGACGCGAGTCACGCGAGCGGGTTCACCACCATCGGTCGGCATGAGATGCAGATCACCCGCATTGTCTCGTCGGTCGATGCCGAACACGTGGTGGCCCGAAGAGGGGAAGAAGCGCCAGTCGGCGATGGAATGATCGCCTTCGGTGAGCTGCGTGACAACCTCCCCGCTGAGCTCGACCTCGAACAGCTCGCTGCGCACACCGGTATTGGCAGTGAAATAGATGCTGCTCCCATCGGCGGACCAGGATGCCCTCTGGATTTCATAGGGCATTTCGGAAAGCAGCATTCGGTGCGCCCCCCCCGCTGCGGGCACGATGAACAGGTTGTCGTTGAAATAGGTCTCGAAATCCGCGCTCGAGCTCGATACGAACAGGACCCACCCGTTGTCAGGGGAGAGCTCGGCTCCCGACTCGGCGACGGTATTCTCCGTCAGCTTACGGGGCTCGCTCCCATCTGCCCGCATGAGCCAGACCTCACCCTCGTCGAAGTTGTCGTATAGCGGAGTGGGACTCCGATGGTGCGCAACCAAGGCTCCGTCTCGAGAGATCTCGTACCCGCGCACCGAGAAGTCGCCCTCGGTAAGCCGTTCTTCAGTCTTGTCGGCGAGGCGGATCCGCCAGAGATGCTCCTGTTTGTAGTCCTCGTCGAACGAAAACACGTCATCCTTGAGCTCTTCTTTTTTCTTTTCGTCCTCGGTCTTGGGATCGGAAGCAGTGAAATAGACGTAGGCTCCATCGGGAGAAAAGCTCGGGGCGCTGACCGCCGAGGCGTGCTCGCTGAGCCGCGTCGCTTCGCCGCCGAGATTGCTCAGAAGATAGAGCTGCTCGTGCTGATCGTCGCTTCTCTTGGCTACGAAGACGATCCAATTCCCGTCGGGAGACCACCGCGGGCTTCGCTCGCCTTCCGCTCCATTCGTGAGCTGGAGCAAGTCCGACCCGTCGGTATCGACCCGCCAGACGTGGCTGATGCGCTTGTTGGCCTTCCAGTCAGCCTCGGAGAGCACGTAAAGGAGCTGAGCGCCTTTGGGTGAAAGCTGCGGATCTTGAATTTGCGGAACTTCGATGAGATCGACGACGCTCATGGGCTCGGTCGCCTGAAGGGAGGCCGCCCTCGTGCACAGGATCGCTGCCAGCAGAGCCGTTCTCGTCCCCATGGTCTCCTCCTCGTCGCTACTTATCACAAACGGGAGCGGGTATACTAACGCCCCGATGCGAGTCGCCATCAGCGGAATCACCGGGCTCATCGGTACGGCGCTCCGTGAAGGGCTCGGTGCCGAAGGGACCGAGCTGGTCGCGCTCACGCGCCGGAAGAGCCTGCCACCCCTGACCACGGTCACCTGGGATGTGAACAAAGGCCGATTCGACGCCGGGAGCCTCGAAGGCGTGGACGCCGTGGTTCACCTCGCCGGCGCGCCCGTGGCGCAGAGGTGGACCAAGACGGCGAAACAGGCGATTCGCGATAGCCGTGTCAAGAGTACGGAACTGCTCGTCGAGGGTCTCAGGAGCTTGAAACACCGTCCGAAAGTGGTGGTCTCGGCGTCGGCGGTCGGCTATTACGGCGACGGCGGAGAAAAGGAGCTCACCGAAACCTCGCTCGCGGGCACGGGTTTTCTCCCCGACGTGTGCCAGGCCTGGGAGCATGCCGCGATGGAGGCCATGGGGCTCGGAATCCGCACCGTCGTGATCCGCACCGGCATCGTCCTCTCGACTCGGGGCGGTGCTCTAAAGAAGATGCTTCTTCCCTTCCGCCTCGGACTCGGTGGCCCCGTGGGAAGCGGCAAACAGTGGATGCCCTGGATTCACATCGACGACACCGTCGGCGCGATTCGCTTTCTGCTCGACAAGGACGACCTCATGGGTGCCGTGAACCTCACGGCGCCGACTCCCGTGCGCAACGAGTCATTCTCCCGTACGCTCGGCGGGGTGCTGCGGCGGCCGGCCATCTTACCGGCTCCGGCATTCGGCCTGAAGCTCGCTTTCGGCAAAATGTCGGAGATCGTCCTCGAAGGCCAGCGCGCGGTTCCCGCGAAGCTCGAGGAAGCGGGCTACGTGTTCCGATATCCCGAACTGAAAGCCGCGCTCGAGGACGTACTTCGCAACGACAAATAGCCGGCCGGAAGCCGCTATAATCATACCTAGGGATGGAATCCGGAAGAACCGACGGAGCGAAGGCCCCCACGACGCGGGGGCGGGAGCTCCTGCGGTTCGCCATCGTCGGCCTGCTCTTCGCCCTGGCCTCGGTAGGCGGAACCCTGACGGGTCTCGTTCTCGCTTATCAGCGCGATCTCCCCATCATCCGTGAGCTCGAGAACTATCAGCCGAGCGTCATCACCCAGGTTTTCGATGACCAAGGCGAGGTCATCGCCGAGTTCGCCGTGGAAAAACGTGTCGTCATCGCGTACGACGAGATTCCGCAGCATCTGAGGGATGCTTTCGTGGCGAAGGAAGATCAGCGCTTCTGGCGGCATCCGGGATTCGACCTGATGGGTATTCTCCGGGCCGGCTGGGACAGTCTGTGGGCGGCACGCATCGTCTCGGGAGCGAGCACGATCACGCAGCAGGTTTCCCGCATGCTCTTCCTTACTCGGGAAGTCACGCTGAGCCGAAAGATCAAAGAGGCGATTCTGGCCTTCAAGATCGAACGCGCCTATACGAAGGAAGAGATCCTCACTTTCTACTGTAACCTCCTCCACTTCGGTCACGGCTTGTACGGAGTCGAGGCGGCGGCGGACTACTACTTCGGCAAGAAGTCGCGCGACGTTACTGTCGCCGAAGCCGCCCTCATCGTTGGACTCGCGCCGTCGCCCAACAACTACAGTCCCTTCGTCAATCCCGAGGCGGCGCTCCGAGAGCGCGATATCGTGCTTCGACGCATGCTGGAAGAGCGCTACATCACGCCCGAAGAAGAGGAGCACGCGCGGAACGAGCCGCTCCAGCTCCGCCGACGCGGTGGGAGCAACGACGTGGCTCCCTACTTCGTGGAAGAGGTTCGGCAGTACCTCGAGAAGAACTACGGTGCGACGCAGATGTATCGCGGCGGCCTGAGAGTGTACACGACTCTCGATCGCTCGATGCAGGAAGCGGCTAACGGGGCGGTGGAGCACGCTCTTCGCGACCTGGACAAACGCCAGGGCTGGCGCCCCATCGCGACGAACGTTCTCGAAGATACGGAGATCTCGATCGAGGAGTTCCATTCAGCCGACTGGGTCGAGCCCTTCCAGCCGGGACAGGTCGTGACCGGTGTCGTCCGCGAGCAGGGACCGCGGCCGACGGTGCTCATCGGGCGTTACGTGGCGCGGATCGATGAGGAGTCCGCCGCCTGGACGCGCCGACCTCTCGGCGAGCTGTTCGCCGTCGGTGACGTGAGCCAGTTCGAGATCGCTTCCGTCGATCGCGACAACGCCACCATGGTCGTGAAGGTCGATCAGGAGCCAATCGCCGAAGGTTCCCTTCTCGCCCTCGAGACCCGCTCCGGTCAGATCAAAGCCATGGTCGGGGGTCTCGACTTCGAACGCAGCAAGTTCAATCGCTCGACTCAGGCGCGTCGTCAGCCCGGTTCGGCCTTCAAGGCCTTCGCCGTCGGGGCCGCGGTGGAACAAGGCTACACCGCCACATCGCTCATCCTCGACGAGCCGGTGCGATACGTCGACCCTCACATCGAAGAGGTGTACGAGCCCAAGAACTACGATTTGAAGTACGAAGGATGGATCACTCTGAGGCATCTCATCGAGGCCTCACGCAATGTGCCCGCGGTACGGCTGACGCAGCAAATCGGCCCGCGGAATGTGGCGGATTACGCCCGCCGACTGGGGCTCGAGGGGCCGATCCCTCCGTACCTGAGCATCACCCTGGGCGCGGCCGAAGCGACCGTTTTGGAGATGGCCTCTGCCTACTCGGCTTTTGCCAATCAGGGCATACGCATGCAGCCCTACTTCGTCACCAAGGTGGTCGATCGGGACGGAAACGTGCTCGAGGAGAGCTATCCCAAAGCGGCCTCGGCCATCCGAGCCGACTCCGCCTACATCGTGGCGAACCTCCTCCGCGGTGTCGTACAGCGCGGAACGGGTGCCCGCGCCGCGCGCCTCGGCCGCCCGCTCGCGGGCAAGACCGGTACGACCAACGATTACACCGACGCCTGGTTCATCGGTTTCGACCCCACGCTGGTGGCAGCCACCTGGTTCGGCTTCGACCAGAAGATCTCGCTCGGTGAGCAGGAGACCGGCACCCGCGCGGCGCTGCCGGCCTGGATCGAGTTCATGGAGAAGGCTCTCGCCGAGCGACCCATCGAAGAGTTCCCTGTTCCCTCGAATATCGTTTTCGTTCCCGTGAACAAGAGAACCGGGTACCCGGCCTACGGAAGCGACCCGGAAGTGTTCCTCGAAGCTTTCATATCCGGCACAGAACCTTACGGCTATCCGGAGCAATAACATTAGTTTAAGCCACTAATATTTTGGCCTGTATTTGTGTTTTTGCATGTTATTGATAATTAAGCAATTAATGCGTATTTGACTAATTGACACTAAATACGGACAATAACAAGGTGCCAGCTCCGATGACAAGGTTGAGAGGTGTCGAACGGGCTTGGTACTCTGGATCCGAGACGCGCGAGTTTTCGAGAGGTTGGAACCGATGGACATAGAACAACGAGCCACTCAGGGCAACCACGAGATTCACCGGGGAGTCCCGATCCTGCCGTTGCGGGATACCGTCATCTTCCCTCAGTCGATTCTCCCGCTCGCGGTAGGCCGGGACGCCACGGTCAAGCTCCTGAACGAGAACGCCGAGAGCGCGGACTTCATCGGCGTCGTTACCCAGAGGGATGCCGCCATCGAATCGCCGGCGGCTTCGGACCTCAACCGCGTGGGAACGAGCGTACGGATCCACAAATCGGTCCGCATGCCCGACGGGTCGATTCGCCTCGTCGTGCAGGGCGGTTTCCGGTTTCGCATCCTCAAGGTAACGCAGGTCAGTCCTTACATCCGGGCCGATGTCGAGACGCTTCCGAGCGTGTTTCCCCCGGAGGACGCCATCGAAGTCGATGCCCTCTCCCGCAACGTCCATTCCGTGTTCTCGAAAGTCGTCGAGATGTCGCCCCAGCTCGCCGACGAAGTGGGCTCGCTGGCCGCCACGCTGAACGATCCGGGTCGGCTGGCGGACTTCATCGCCCAGAACCTGCCGAGCCTGGATACCGACAACCGGCAGAAAGTGCTCGAGACCGCCCGGGTTCGAGACCGGCTCAAGACGGTGCACGAGGCGTTGCTGCGCGAGCTCGAGGTGCTCGAGGTCGGAAACAAGATCGAGTCCCAGGTCAAGAA
>DASPGQ010000013.1 GCA_035620555.1 Vicinamibacteria bacterium | reverse complement strand
GCGATCGACTCCCTCGAGAAAGCCGTCAACCTCCAGGACAACCTCGCATACACGGAGCCTCCGCCCTGGCACTATCCGGTCCGGCACTCGCTCGGCGCCGTGTTGCTCGAAGCTGGGCGGCCGGAGCAGGCGGAAGACGTCTACCGGGACGATCTGAGAAAGTGGCCGGAGAACGGATGGTCCCTGTTTGGCCTGATGCAGTGTCTCCGGACGCAAGGCCGGATGGACGAAGCTCGTTTGACCGAGAAGCGTTTCCTCAAGGCGTTCGCCCGCGCGGATGTGGCACTCACATCGACCCGGTTCTGAGCCGATCCAGGACGGTTGAAAAGGTTCGCACAGACTGTCACTCGTTGAGTCGTTCCGGACATTCGCCATCGTCGGGGACGCCCGCCTCGACGCGAGCGCTCTGAGTCGGTTGCGCCGGCTCCATGCCGAGGGCCACGCGATTGTCGCCTGGCACCACACCCGCATCGTCCAGGACCGTTTTCCCAGCCCCGAGGTCACCCAAACGCTGACGAGCGCGGGCATCCCGTCCCAGGCCCTTGCCGAGGCCCTGGGAGAGCGGGAAGACTCCGGGGTGGAGGACGCGGTCATCACGTGGCTCAAGGATTTTGGAAGGAGTCATTTTCGCCACCGGTTCCGGCTCGGACCGCTCGCGCTCTGGTGGTGGGCCGAGATCTATCTCTACCACCAGACGCCGTTGAGGCTCGTGGTGCGCGATATCGAGGCGCTCGCGCGTTTGGTGGAATTGCGGAGGCCGGAGCGAATCGTGCTCATCGAGCCTCCACGGCAGCTGGAGGAGGCGGCACGACGCCTCGTGCCCGAGGTTGAGGTGTACCGAAGCGGCCGTGCAGAGCGCAGCCGATACGGGTGGAGTACCACGTTCTTGCACGCCGTCGATCTGGCGAAGATGCTGGGCACCGGAATCAAATCGGTAGTGAGGCGTCGACCGCCCCGGTTTCCGGGAGCGCCGCGGGTCTTCTTTCTCACCCATGCCTCCATGTGGCGAGACGGCCGCGAGATCTACTTCGACCGGATTCTACCGGCGGTCTCACGCGAGACCCAAGGAGCCATCGTCGTCGCCTTCGGCCCTCCGGTGCCGTTCCGAAAAAGGACTCTCCGCGAATGGCTGCGGGACTTATTCGAGATACAGAGCGTCGCTCGCCCCTACCGTCCCGCGCGTGAATACCTCACTCTTTCGCGCACGCTTCGGCTCGTACCCGACTTCTACCGCTGTTGGCGCCTGTTCTCCGAGTTTCGATCGAGCATGCGAGGCCTTTCGTGTCGTGACATACCGCTCGGTTCCACGGCGATGGCCTGTTTTCGGGACACGTTCCTGCGACAGTTTCCCTGGGCGATCCGATCTTACGCCGAGGTGGAAAGCGTGCTGGAGGCGGAAAATCCCGATGTCATGGTCCTCTACGCCGAATCGAGCGGTCTCGGTCGCGTCGCGGTGGCGGCGGCGAAAGCGCGTGGCGTGCCGACCTTCGCCATCCAACACGGCATCATGTACCCGAGGTACTACTCTCATGAACACCGGCCGGACGAGCTCCAAGGCGACGACGGCGTGCCCATCCCGACGCGAACCGCCGTCTTCGGAAACCTGGCGAAAGCGATTCTCATCGAAAGGGGAAGTTATCCCGAGGAAAGGATCCTCGTCACCGGAAGCCCCAAATTCGACGCTCTGTCGAAGACCGCCGAGGCCTACGATGCCGCGGCGACCCGCAAGTCGCTGGGCGTTCCCGACGGAACTCGGTTTCTCGTCCTCGCCACGCGGTGGACCGCGATCGCGCCCGTTTTCGACGAGCTTCTGGAAGCTTTCGAGCGCCTGCGAGACGTCGAGCTCTTGGTAAAGCCCCACCAGGCCGAATCGGCCGAGCCGTACGAAGCGGCGCTCTCGCGTCGCGGAGCCGGGCGCACGCGGCTCGTCCCGCAGACAGCGGGCCTCCTCGAGCTTCTCGTGGCCTCGAACGGGCTCGTCACCGTCGACTCGCTCGCATCCTCCGAGGCGCTGGTTCTCGGCCGGCCGGTTCTCGTCATCAACCTCCCCAGCAACCTGAGCGCGCTCGTCGACCGGGGCGTAGCCCTCGGTGTTCGGAGGGGAGAGCCCATCGAGGCCCCGCTCCGGTCGTTTCTCTTCGATCCCGAAACGAGACAGAAGCTCGAGCAGCGCCGGCGAACGTACATTCAGGACTTCGCCTATGGGGCTGACGGGCGGTCGACCGACCGCATCGTTGCCGCCATCCTCGAAACGGCAAAGAGTAGAATCATCGGGTAATGACAGAGTTCATCGATGGAGATCACGACCATGAAGATCGGTGACCGTCCGGTCGGAGAGGGAGCGCCCGCCTTCATCCTTGCCGAAGTGGCCTCCGCTCATCAGGGTGAGGCATCGCTCGCTCGGAAGCTGGCGCGAAGCGCCCGTCAGGCAGGCGCCGACGGAGTCAAGTTTCAGATGTTCCGGGCGGAGGAGCTCATCGCTCCCAACGATCCTCGCTTTCCGACGTTTCGGCAGATCGAGCTGTCCGACGGCGAATGGGACTCCGTGCTGGCCGAAACCGAAGCGTCGGGACTCGCGATGCTCGTGGAAGTGTTCGATCGCCAAAGCCTCGTCCTCGCCGAACGGCATGCGGTGGCGGCATACAAGATTCACTCGACCGACGTCGAGAACGCCGAGTTCATCCGGCACGTCTCCGCCACCGGACGTCCGCTACTCATCGCCACCGGAGGTCTCGGGCTCGGAGCCGTGGAAAAGGCGCTTGCGGCTGCCTCGAGAGAAGGGAATCTCGACATCATGTTGCTCCACGGCGTACAGAATTTCCCCACCCGTATCGAGGACTCCCATCTTGCGTACATCGGGACGCTGAAACGGACCTTCGGCCTCCCGGTTGGGTTTCTCGACCACGTGGATGGCGGCTCACCGATGGCCACGGTCCTTCCGATGCTCTCAGTCGCGTTCGGCGCCGATCTGGTCGAGAAGCACATTACTGTCGACCGGAGCGCCCGAGGGTTCGATTTCGAGTCGGCGCTCGAAGAGGACACCTTCAAGGCCATGGTCGAGCTCATCCGGGAGGCGGAAAAGGCGGTGGGGCGGAAAACGCTGCCGGCCGGCGCCAGCTCAGAGAGCTACCATCGGCTCATGCGTCGAGCGGTCGTGAGCCGGAAGCCGTTGTCCAGGGGTGAGCCCCTGACCCGCGACGGGCTCGCGTTCGTACGGAACGAGACCGGTCTCGCTCCGAGCGATAGTCCACGCCTCATCGGACGCAAGCCGAAGCGCGACATCCCCGCCTGGGAGCCGTTGACTGATGATCTCTTCGAGTAACGTACCCATCGTCGTGTCGGCGCGGATGCGCTCGACCCGCTGCCCGGGGAAAGCCCTCGCTCCCCTCGCGGGAAAGCCTCTCCTCGAGCATCTCTTGCTGCGCCTGAGTGCGGTCTTCGGGACCGGTCGCGTGATTCTCGCGACGTCGCGATCGAAGGACAACGATCCCTTGGTGGAGCTTGCGGGGAGCCTCGAAATCGGTACCTATCGGGGCGACGAGGAGGATGTGCTGGGCCGGTACGTGGAAATCGCGCGCCTTTGGGACGTCGAGCACGTGGTTCGGGTCACCGGCGACAACCCTCTGACCGACCTTCCTCTCATCGAGCGGCTCGTTGCCCGCCACGTTCAAGAAGACGCCGACTACACGTATGTGCCTGGCGACGCTCTTCTCATGGGAATCCTTTCGGAAGTGATCTCGCGCCGAGCCTTGGAAGCGAGCCACCGGGACGGCGAGCCCCGTCATCGCTCCGAGCTCGTAACCTTATATATAAAGGAAAATCCGGAGAAGTTCCGCATCGTCCGGGAAACGCTCCCCGAATCTCTCTATCGGCCGGAATACCGCTTGACGGTAGACGAGCCCGAGGACCTCGTGCTCATGGAGCGCATCTTCGATAGACTCTACCGTCCGGGACGGGTGCTCGCGACGGAAGCGGCCATTCGTCTGCTCGACGAGGAGCCCGGTCTCCGCGCGATTAACGAGCATATCCGGCATAGTGCCGCGAACGTCCGCTCCGTCGCGCTCGACGGAAGCGCCCGGGGAGAGTGATGAAACCAGTAGATTTCGGCGGGCGGCTCATCGGCGAGGGCCATCCCGCGTTCGTCATCGCCGAGGCCGGAGTCAATCACAACGGCGATCTCGAGCTCGGCAAGAGGCTCATCCGGGAGGCGAAGCGAGCGGGAGCCGACGCGATCAAGTTCCAGAGCTACAAGGCGGGAAAGATATCGACGCGAACCGCACCGCGCTACTGGATCGAGCCCGACGACCCGCAGGGAAGCCAGTTCGATACGTTTAGAAAGCTCGACAGCTTCGGACGCGACGAGCACGAGGCCCTTTTCGGCTACGCGAAGTCGGAGGGAATTTTTTGCTTCTCGGCTCCATTCGACGACGAGGCCGTCGACATGCTCGACGATCTCGGGGCACCCGGCTTCAAGATCGCATCGGCGGATCTCACCGATCACCCGCTGCTCGGGAAAGTAGCGTCCAAGAACAAGCCCGTCGTCCTGTCCACCGGCCTCGCGACCATTGCCGAGATCGGCGAAGCCGTGGAGGTGCTGCGAAATCACGGCAACGATCAGATCGTTCTCCTTCACTGTACGCTCCAGTACCCCTGTGAGGCGGAGAACGCCAACTTGAGAATGATGCTGCATATGAAAGCGTCCTTTCCCGAGATACCGGTGGGACTCTCGGATCACACGCTCGGTATTGCCGTACCGCAGGCCGCGGTGGCTTTGGGGGCGGTCGCGGTCGAGAAGCACTATACGGTGGACAAGGCGCTTCCCGGCAGCCCCGACCACCATCTCTCCATCGATCCGCCCGAGCTGAAGCAGATGATGCACGCCATTCGCACGATCGAGAAGGCAATGGGGCGGTACGAGAAGGGGCCGGTCGAGGCCGAGGCGGCCGCCTACCGGTTCGCGCGCCGAAGCATCGTCTCGGCGAGGGAGATTTCCGCCGGAACGGAGATAACCCGCGACATGCTCACGTTCAAGCGTCCGGGAACGGGGATCTATCCGAAGTTCGCCGACGTGATCGTGGGACGTGTGGCGAAGGTGACGATACCCGAGGATACGGTTCTCGAGTGGTCGATGCTGTGAAATGAAAGAAAACGAGCGAGTGATTGCCGTCGTCCCGGCGCGCGGGGGCGACAGCGAAGTGCCTTACCTCAACATCAAGAAGTTGGGGCCGCTACCGCTCATCGCCCACACGCTCCTGGAAGCGAGAAAGAGCCGCTATATCGACCGATTGGTCGTCTCTACCGACGACGACCAGGTGGCCCGGGTGGCGGTCGAGTACGGAGCCGAAGTGCCCTTTCGCCGGCCCAAAGAGCTCTCGGGGGATCTTCCGCAGATCAATGCCGTCATTCGGCACGCCGTCCGTGCCATCGAGAAAGAGGAAGGCAAGCGATTCGGAATCGTGGTCATTCTTCAGGCGACGTCCCCTTTTCGCACCGGCCGGCAGATCGACGAGGCCATTGATGCCCTCGCCGCTAGAGATCTCGACTCGGTGATATCGCTCAACGAAGTGCGCACGCTCACGTGGCGCATGCCCGAAGGGAGGCTCGAGCCCCTATTCCAGCACGCGGGACGCAGAGAGGATCAAGAGCCGCTTTACCAGGAGGACGGCGCGATCCGGGTTCTCCGCCGTGATGTTCTCGAGGGAACGACGCGACTCGGCTCACGGGTCGGCCACGTTCTCATGGACAAGCTCTCGTCGATCACGGTTCACGACATCTACGACTTCTGGCTCGCGGAAAAGCTCGCGCACCTCCCTCGAGTTCTCATCCGCGTCGACGGTGGCGGGCGAATCGGGATGGGCCATGTCTATCGAAGTTTGGCCGTCGCCGACGCCTTGAGGAGCGTTTCGCACGCGGACATCTGCTTTCTCATGAGCGCGGATCATCCCGAGGGTGTCCAGCAAGTTTCCCGAGCTGGTCACCAGGTCCGGGTTCTCGCCGGCCCGGAGATCGAAGCCGTGCGTGACTACTCGCCGAATATCATCGTCAACGATCGACCGTTCCTCGACGGCGAGTACTTACGATCCCTGGCGACGCTGGGAGCGTCCACCATCAACCTCGTGGACTCGATCGAGGACATCGAACGGCCCAAAGAGATCGCTTCGGTCATCATCGCCACGATGCAGGAAGCCGAAGCCGAGCTCGACGACTACTACTCCGGACCGGCTTTCGCCATTCTCCGAGATTCGTTTCAGAACCGAGAGTCAGGATCCATCGACGGCCGCGGCAGCCGGGTGGTCGTCAGCTTTGGCGGAAGCGATCCCCAGGGGCTCACGCTGAAGACTCTCGCGGCACTCGACAGGCTCGAAGAGGTTCAGGTGAGAGCCGTGCTGGGCCCCGCCTTCGGTTATCACCCTGAGCTCGAGGAGCTCCTTCCGAGGCTTTCTCGTCAGCCGACGCTTCTTCGAAACGTCGAGCATATGGCGGATATCTTGTTCGAGTCGGACCTCGTCATCTGCTCGGGAGGAATGACGGTTTTCGAGATTGCGGCCCTGGGCCGTCCGGGCGTCGTGCTCTGCCAGAACGCGCGCGAGAAAAAGAGGATGGAGAGTTTCGAGCGCTACGGGACGATCCTTCATCTCGGACTCGGGACCGATGTGTCGGAGGAGACCATCGCCGAGAAGACCCGCGAGCTCCTGCTTGCCTCGGAGCGTCGTCGAAGCATGAGTGAGGCTGGCGCCCGGCTCGTCGATGCCCGCGGCGCCCGCCGCGTGGCCGAGGTCTTGATGAAGGCGGGACGACGAGGTCCGGCGAACGGGGGCCTCACGTGAGAGTGCTCATCACCGGCGGGGCGGGCTTCATCGGCTCGCATCTTGCCGAAGCGCTCTTGAGCCAGGGGCACGAAGTGTTCGTCCTCGACGACCTGTCCACGGGAAGCATCGAAAACATCGAGCCGCTCAAAGGCATCGAGGGGTTCCACTACACGATTGACACCGTCATGAACGAGCCGGTCACCGCCGAGCAGGTCGACCGAGTCGATATCGTGGTGCATCTCGCTGCCGCCGTTGGAGTCCGCCTCATCGTCGATAGCCCGGTTCACACCATCGAGACGAACGTTCATGGTACCGAGACGATTCTGAAGCTGGCCAACAAGAAGAAAAAGCGTGTCCTCGTGGCTTCGACGTCAGAAGTGTACGGAAAGAGCGCGAAAGTTCCATTCCAGGAAAACGACGACCTGGTGATGGGTCCGACGACGAAAGGACGGTGGAGCTACGCCTGCTCGAAGGCGATCGACGAATTTCTCGCCCTTGCCTACAACAAGGAGAAGAAGCTCCCCGTCATCATCGTGCGGCTCTTCAATACCGTGGGTCCGCGCCAGACCGGCCGATACGGAATGGTGATCCCGAATTTCGTGCGACAGGCGCTCGCGGGCGAGCCCATCACCGTGTACGGAGACGGAAGCCAGAGCCGTTGTTTTACCGACGTGAGCGACGTCGTGAGGGCCCTCATCGCCTTGATGGAACACCCCGGGGCCCTCGGTGAGGTGTTCAACATCGGCTCGGAACACGAGGTCACGATTCTGGAGCTCGCGAGGAAAGTCAAGGCAATGACGGGAAGCCAGTCCGAGGTCGTCTTCGTTCCCTACCACGAAGCTTACGAGGAAGGCTTCGAGGACATGCCTCGTCGCGTTCCCGACATTACCAAGGTCAGAAGGCTCATCGGCTACGAGCCCACCGTTGGGTTGGATCGCATTCTAGAACGCGTCATCGAGCACCTACGCACGAGCTGATGTCGGCGATCCGCGACCCCTTCCTCTGGCTGGTCGTTCTCGCGGCGGCGGCGCTGCGGCTGTGGGGCATCGATCACGGCCTTCCCTTCGTCTACAACCCCGACGAGGCGAACATCGTCGCCCGGTCGCTCTCCGTGGCCCGGGGGCTCGACCCCGGGTACTACCTGTACCCGAGCTTCTTCTTTTATGTCCTGTTCTTTGTCATGGGAGGGCTCTTTGTCTCCGGGTGGCTCGTCGGCCGATACGAAGGTCTTCGGGAGTTCCAGAGTCGATTCTTCGAAGACCCGACGGACTTCTACCTTGCCGGCCGTCTCGTCGGCGTGCTGTGTGCCCTCGCCACCCTCGTGCTCACCTACCGGCTCGTCGACAGGCATTTCGGCCGTACCGCGGCTCGAGCGGCCGCAGTCGTGATCGCTTTCTGCTACTTCCACGTGCGAGATGCCCACTACGTGAAACACGACGTACCCGCCGCTCTCCTGGTCGTTCTCGCGCTCACCGCCATCGACCGTGCTCGAGAGCGGCCGACGCGCGCGAGTTATCTTCTCGCCGGTGTGGCGCTCGGGGTCGGTTTTGCCACCCATTACTATCTCGTCTTCCTCGCGCCGGTTCTTCTGATCGTGACGCGGCTACGCCCCTTCGCAGGGGTGCTCGCCTCCGGAGCAGCCTCGTTCGTCACCTTCTGTCTGCTCTCGCCTTATGTGGTCCTTCGTGCCGAAACGGCGCTCGAGCACATGGCGGCGAACCGGGAGGTCGTCGTGGACCGAAGCCTTTCGTCGGGCAATGCGTTCTTGCCGAGCCTGGGGCTCTACGTGCAGTTTATTCTCGAGCAGGGTCTGGGGTACGCGCTCGTCGTCCTGATCGGCGCCGGCTTCGTCATGATGCGGGGACGGTTCGCGTTGTGGGGCACGTTCCCTGCGATCTTCTTGTTATTCCTTTCTTATACCTTCTTCGCCGGGCGCTATTTGAATCCCGTTCTTCCGTGTTTCGCGGCAGCGAGCGGAGTCGCTGTTGCCGGCATCGAAAGGCGCGTTGGCGCGGTCGCGTGGCTCGTGCTGGGGCTTGCCTGCCTTCAGCCGCTCTATCGATCGCTGCAAGTTGATCGGCTCTTCGCCGCTCCGGACACCCGCACCCTGGCGCGGACCTGGATCCTGGAAAACGTCTCCACGGGCACCGCCATCGCACTCCAGTCGTACTCCGTCCCGCTCCCTCAGTCCGAAGAGAGCTTCCGCCTTAGTCTCGAGGCGAACGATGCCGTCGGTGAGATCGAAAAACAGGGGAAATACGCGAGCCTGCTCGCGCTAGCCGAGCGACGGCACGAGTCCTACCAGCTCTTCTTCTTCGGCCGGGGTGACGAGCTCGATCGGATCTACGTCCCATACGAGGCGCTTGTCGACGGGCTGGAACCTCTGAAGAAGCTCGAAGTGAGCTATGTCGTGCTGCGAGAGCCGGCGAGATCTCCACCTCCCGAGGTCGCATCGCTCTTCGAGCGAGTACGCACACATGGCACCCTCCGGCACCGAGTGGATCCGGGCGCGGAGACACCCTACCTGGACAACGAGGACTGGGCACCGAGCTCCGCTCTCCATCTCAAGGGCCCCCGGGTCGAGATATGGTCGCTCGACTCGGAGTAGCCGCGCTCGTCGCGGCGGCCACCATAGCCGTCTACGCCGGTCGTGGAAGCATCGAGATCGACTTCGAGCGGGGCTACGAGGGGGGGTTCGTCGATGGCTTTCATTCGCGGGAGCGAGCCGAAGGCAAGTACTTTCGATGGACCGACGGGAGCTCGTTCGTCGTCTTTCGCCACCTCCCGCATCGTGGTCTCATCGACGTCGAGGCGCGACTGAAAACCATCCGCCCCGTGGGAGAGGCGCTTCCCGAGCTGCGCTTTACCGCGAACGGCATCACCGTCCATCGAGCCAGGGCGCTTCCCGGATCGGTCACCTACCATTTCGAGCTACCCTCGACTACATCTACGCTTCGTCTCGGGATCGAGTCGGACACCTTCGAGGCTTCGGGCGGCCGCAGCCTCGGCGTCCAGGTGCTCGGCGTCACCTTGAAGCCGGCCGAGCGGCCCTCGTGGACGGTGCCGGCTCTCATCATGGCCCTTGCGGCCCTTGGCTTCACCTTCGCGCTCGGCTCGAGCCTGGCCGCCCTGACCATTTGCGCCGGATGCCTCTATTTGCTTGCCCAGGGTCCGGCGACCTTCACCAGCTATCCGTTTCAGGTGATGGGGATCGCGGTCGTCGCCCTCATCGTCTCGAGGGCGGTGCGTTTCGTCGCAGATCGTTTGATGTGGCTCCACCCCGCCGAACGGGCTCGCGTCGTAGCCCTCGTGGCGGCGCTTCTCGCCGTCGAGCTGATCGTGGTGTGCTA
>DASPGQ010000012.1 GCA_035620555.1 Vicinamibacteria bacterium | reverse complement strand
TTTCGAGAAGGACTGCGAAACCAGCTTCGCGAGCCAGCCGCAATCTTCGATCGCATCGGCTGCCGCGCGCAACTCGCGTCACGATAAGTCGGCACGCGACGGGTAAGGTCGAGACGCTGCAGAAGGGTTAAGGGCGCAGCCTCGGGCGCCACGAGAACCGCTAACAGGGTGACAAAAAACTCACCCCGCTATCGATTACTGACCCGCCCACGTCGCCTTGTTCGTCTTCCCGGCACTATCGTGAGACGCGGTCACGTCGACCTCGGGAGGATCCGTGGAAACAAAGACGAGCCGCCCATTCCGGATCGAGACCGCAACGTGGCGCTTCCTCTCCGCGCCGGAGCTCGAGACCGGTCGGGCCCGTGCGACTCTCGGCCCTCTATCGCGTCTTCTCTCCTCCACGACGACACCTCTTTCTGAAATCGAGGACAGACGCGCTCGCGTCATGCCTTGCCACCGCTGCGTTGTACTAAGCTGTGCCTCCTATTCTATCGAGAAAGCGCTCGCTTCGCATCAGAAAAAACGTGACTCGCCGATTCGTACGCGCTGGCACCCCGGTCTCTCACCTCCTCCGCGGCTTCCGATACCCGGTTTCCCAGCCTCTTGCCCTCGCGAGCGAGGTCTCGGCGCATCCTTTTGCCCGACGCCGGAGCCAGAAGCAGAGCGCCCATGGCGCCCAGGAGCGTGCCGGTGAAGAATCCCGCAACGAAACTCGTGCCCGATTTTCCGTTTTTCATGGCAACCCTCCGTCTCTCTCTGAAGCAAACACGATGCCAGCGGATATTGCGCCGTCTGGCAGGGTGATGAAAAACTCGCCCCACCCTGCGCGAGCGGAGCGAGCCCGGCGCGCTTGCCGCGCCGTAAGAAGCCCCGAGCCGTGGCGGCACGATCGATTACGGGTCCCGCCACGGCATTGAATACTACAGAAAGAGACAGTCGGTGATGACCGCGCACTATGACCCACCCGATGGGTGTCGTGGCACAGCCGCGCACCTCCCCGCTCGCGAACGCGGAAGCGCCATCGAAGAAAGTGGTTATCATGGGGGCAATCGAAGCCCGGGAGGCAAGTATGAACGTTCCGACTCGATCCGATCTCAAGGACCTCGTCGACGACGATGCCGCGATACGGATCTCGCTGTATCTTCCGACGCATCGCGCAGGTCCGGAGATTCAGCAGGATCCGATCCGTCTCGGGAATCTGCTCCGATCTGCCGAGCGTCGTCTGACCGAGGCCGGCCTTCGTTCGGTGCGAGCGCGTGAGTTTCTGGACCCCGTGAGGAAGCTCGTCACCGACGGTTCCTTCTGGCGGCATCAGCTCGATGGGCTTGCGATCTTCGTGACGCCGGACCGGCTACGAGTCTACCAGCTTCCCCTGGAGCTCGATGAGCTCGTCGTCGTGGCCGACCGCTACCATCTCAAACCGTTACTCTCCTGGTTCACCGTCGGTGGGACTTACTATCTCATTGCCTTGAGCCAGAAACAGATTCGTCTGTTTCAGGGATCTCCCTTCGGTGTCGCCGAGCTCGACTTCGAGGGGGCACCCGAAAGCCTCGCCGCCGCGCTCGACGAAGAAGCGCCGAGCAGAGAAGTCCAGTTCCACACGAAAGCGCCCCGGATCCGAGGGGAACGGTCGGCCGTTTTCCACGGACAGGGGCCGGGAGGCGAGCACAAGAAAGACGAGCTGCTGCGCTACTTTCGGATCGTGGACGATGCCGTTGGTGCCAGGCTCCGCGGGGAGACCGCGCCTCTGCTTCTGGCAAGCGTCGATTACTATCTTCCGATCTACCGGGAGGCGAACACCTATCCTTATTTTCTGGATGAAGTCGTAGGGGGCAGTCCCGAAGGCGCAAGTGCCGAAGAGCTCCATAGGCGGGCGTGGAAGCTCCTCGAGCCACGATTCGCCGAGGAGCGCAACCAGGCGGCTGCGCGGTTTCGAGAGCTTTCGGGAACGGGACTTGCGTCAACCGACCTGAAAGAGTGCTTGCTCGCTGCCCACCAGGGTCGAGTCGCATCGCTCTTCGCAGCCGTCGGCGTCCAACGCTGGGGGAGATTCGACCCTGCTAATTCGGAGATCGTGGAGCACGAGACCCCGGGGGCGAACGACTATGATCTCGTGGATTTCGCCGCCACCCACGCTGTCGTGAACGGCGCTTCGGTCTACGCTGTCGAGCCTGGAGCGATGCCGGAGAAGAGTGCGGCGCTCGCGGCTGTCTTTCGCTACTGAGAAGCTATGAAGGGCGCGAACGAGGACGCACCGCTCATCTCTCGAAAAGCTTACGATGCGGTGATCTTCGACCTCGACGGGGTGCTCACCCGTACCGACGATGTCCACGCCGCGGCCTGGAAAGAGCTCTTCGACGGCTATCTCGAACGGGTCTCGCAGACCGAATCGTTCACGCCCTTCGATATCGAAAGAGACTACCGGCTCCACGTCGACGGAAGACCCCGCTACGAGGGGGCGAAGAGCTTCCTCGCTTCCCGCGGCATCGAGATTCCCTACGGAGCTCCTGAGGATCCGCCGGACCGCGAGACGATCTGTGGGCTCGCCAACCGCAAGAACGAGCTGTTCCGGGAGAGGCTCGAAAAGTACGGTGTCGAGGTTTTCGCCAGCTCGGTCGCGTTGGTCGAGCGGCTTCGCAGCCGCGGATTTCGGATCGCGGTCGTCTCTTCGAGCAAGAACTGCGCCCGGGTTCTCCAGGCGGCGGGCATTGCCGGGCTCTTGGACGTGAGAGTGGACGGAGTCGACGCCCACGCTCTCGATCTCGAAGGGAAACCCGCGCCCGATACGTTCCTCGAGGCGGTCTGGCGCCTCGGCGTCGCGCCGGCTCGCTCGGTCGTGATCGAAGACGCGATATCCGGAGTCGAAGCCGGGGTTCGCGGTGGGTTCGCTCTCGTCGTCGGGGTCGATCGCGCGGCTCAGGCAGCCGCGCTCGAAAAAGCAGGTGCTCATGTCGTCGTCCGCGACCTCTCCGAGATCGACATCGTCGTTCGGATGGACGAGCTTCCCATGGCACTCGAGTCCCTTCCGACGCTTCGAGAGCGTATGGAAGATCGCCAAGCTGTTGTGTTCGTCGACTACGACGGAACCCTGAGCCCGATCGTGTCTCGACCCGAACAGGCTCTCCTCTCGGAATCGATGCGAGCGGCGATGAAAGAGCTCGCTCGCTTCTGCACCGTAGCCGTAATCAGCGGAAGGGGGCTCGACGATGTCCGCGGTCGCGTCGGCATCGATGACATCTTCTATGCCGGAAGCCACGGTTTCGAGATCGCTGGACCCGGCGGGCTCACGATGGAGCACGAGCAAGCGAAAGACTGTCTTGCCGTTCTCGAGGAGGCCGAGACCGAACTTCGAGGGGAGCTCGAGAGTGTGGAGGGTGCTCTCGTCGAGCGCAAGCGATTCTCCGTTGCCGTGCATTATCGAAACGTGAAGGGAGACGATGAGGCCCGAGTGACCGAAGCGGTGGATCGCGCTCACCGAGATCATCCCCAGCTTCGCAAAGCCTACGGAAAGCGAGTCTTCGAGCTTCAGCCGGACGTTCCGTGGGACAAAGGGCGAGCCGTGCGTTGGATTCTGGAGAGGCTGGACCTCGTCCCCAAGAACGTACTGCCCCTCTATGTGGGCGACGACATCACGGATGAAGACGCCTTCGAGGCCGTGGAGGCGCGAGGCGTCGGCTTCGTCGTTGGGTCAGGGGAGCGGCGAACGAGAGCTCATTACCGGGTCGAAGACACCGATTCGGTAGAGCGGTTGCTTTCCGCGCTCACGGCGATTCTCGAAGATCGCGGCACGTGGCTCCTGACCTACTCCAAGCTAGCGCCCGCAGACGAGGGTTTGCGCGAAGCCCTGTGCTGTTTGGGCAACGGCTACTTCGCCACTCGCGGCGCCGTACCCGAGGCTCGAGCCGACGACGTCCACTATCCCGGTACCTACCTGGCCGGAGGATACAACCGGGCCAAGACCGCACTCCACGGCCGAACCGTCGAGAACGAGGACCTCGTCAATTGGCCGAACTGGTTGTGCCTGGGCTTTCGAGCTCCGGGCGACGACTGGTTCGACGTCGACGACGTCGATGTTCTCTCGTTTCGCCAGGAGCTGGATCTCCGTGGAGGTCTTCTGAGGCGAGAAGTGCGCTTTCGGGACGAGAACGGCCGCGAGACCAGACTCGTCCAGAGACGTCTGGTCAGCATGGCGGAGATGCACCTCGCCGCTCTCGAGAGCACCATCACGCCGCTGAACTGGTCGGGGAGGCTCGAGTTTCGTTCGGCTCTCGACGGACGAGTCACGAATCATGGAGTGGAGCGCTACCGGGAGCTCGTCGGCAATCATCTCGAGCCCGTGGAGGGCCGTCGGGTTGACCGCCACGTGCTGCTTCTCAAAGTCCGGACGAATCAGTCGAAGATCGCGATGGCTCAAGCCGCTAGAACCGAGGTCTTCAGGAACCAAAAGCCCCTCTCTCCAGAAATGCAGCTCGAGGAGTCGACCGCCTATCTGGCTCAGGACTTCGAAGTCGAGGTTGGTCAGGGAGACGACGTGACGATCGAGAAAACGCTTGCTCTGGTCTGCTCGAGGGATCCTGCCATATCGGAATGCGGTCTCGATGCCG
>DASPGQ010000011.1 GCA_035620555.1 Vicinamibacteria bacterium | reverse complement strand
CTTCCGTAGCCCAGGTCAGAGGCCGAAGGCAACCACCGCTAGCGAGCAGCAGCACTGTCCGGAAGGTGAACGCCGCCGGAAAAGGTCGTCGTCGAGGAGCGGGGCGTCCTGGCGGCGCAGCGGTGGATCCCGGAGGCCTCGGGCGAGCTCGTAGAAGAAGAGATCGGGCTCAGGAGGTATGGGAAGCCTAACAGGCTTCACAAGATGATGTGATACGACGGGTCACTTTCACTTCTGAAGTGTGCACGTGCAGAAAGTCGCATTACGCGACTCGAAATCGGCAATCCCTTGGCGACGGTCCAGCTCGACGTGGCAACACTGGAGTAAAAGCTCTTTGAGCTTGCGGCGTCCGCGGGATACCCGAGACTTCATCGCTGACAGAGTCAGGCCCATCCGTTCGGCGGCATCTTTTTGAGTGGCCCCATTGAGTTCCGTGAGCGAGAGAGGAACGGCGTAGCGAGGGTGAATCTGAGTCAAGAGGGGCTCGATGCACGCCGCGAGCTCGTCGCGCGCAGGGCTGGCGCTATCCTCGGTCGACCCGTTCGCATCGACGTCGCCTGCATCGGCGACCGCAAAGCGTCCTGCACGGGAGCCTTCGGATCGATAGAAATCGACGACGGCGTTACGCGTAATGCTGTGAACCCACCCCGAGACACTCCTGAGCTCCCCGAGTCGATGAGCGTTTTCGTGAATCCGTGTGAACACGTCTTGAAGTAAGTCCTCGGCGTCCGCTTCGTTCGCGACTCGCTTACGAAGGTACGACCGAAGCCGCTGGTGAAACTCTCGCCAAACGGCTTCGGTCAACACACCCGATTGGGCTTGCTCAGTCATTAGACGGACGCCGGACGCACCGCCTCTATGGTAGCCGAAACCAGATAATCCTCGAGGGGGCGGTGCCTGGACCATTCCGAGACGAGCTCACGCGTTGCCTGCTGAGGTCTCACCTGGATTTGCTCGAACCCGGTGTCGCGAAGCATCTCCTCGATAACATGGATGGACGTCGCCCCCGCCATGCATCCGGTGTAGGCATCGAGGTCATTCTGGACGTCCTGGGGAAGCTCTGCCGTTGCGACGATATCGGAGATGGCGATCCTCCCCCCGGGCTTCAGCACCCGATACGTTTCCCGATAGACGGCTGGCTTGTCGACGGAGAGATTGACGACACAGTTGGAGATGATGACGTCGACGCTCTCGTCGGCGACGGGTAGGTGCTCGATCTCTCCCAAGCGGAACTCGACCCGCTCGGCGCCGGGCGCTTTTCTCGCCGCCTCACGCGCTCTCACGATCATCTCCGGGGTCATGTCCACCCCGATGACGCGACCCGATGGCCCGACCTGTTGAGCCGCGAGAAAGCAGTCGATGCCCCCTCCGCTCCCGAGGTCCAGGACAGTCTCTCCGGGTCTCAATGCGGCAATCGCCTGCGGATTGCCGCACCCGAGGCCGAGATTCGCGCCCTCGGGAAGACTCTCGAGCTCAGCCTCCGAGTAGCCGAGCCGCTCGGACTGTGCTCCGGGGTCGGCCGTGCCGCAGCTCGATGTTCCACCGCAGCACCCGCCCTGTCGGCTCTCGGTGGCAATCCGCCCGTAACGTTCTCTCACCGCTTGTCTTAAGTCCGTCATTGTTCGCTCCTTGATTCGCGTTCGTGACCGCCCGTGCGGCCTTCACCCCTGAAGACGTGTGAAGCACGGAAAGGTCGCAAGAGCGTCCGCATCTCCCAGAAGACGACCTAAGCTGGCTCGCGGGAGCTTGCCCGCCCGCCAACTTGACCGGCTCGAGTCCTGGGCGAGACCGAATAGCAAGAAGGAGAAAAATATGCCAGTAAGTCCACATATAATGGACATAGTAGCATTATTTTGACAGAATGGCCTATGGCTGGGATTAATGAAATCCGTCGATCAATCGATGCTGATGTATTTAATTATCAACAACTTATGGATTGTCTTCAGGCTTATGCCAAACCGCGAGATAAGGTTCGCAAGCTTCTCAAGGCCGGCGAGATTGTTAGGGTAAAGAAGGGACTCTACGTGTTCGGTGAAGCCCACCGACGTAGCCCCTGGTCTCGCGAGATTTTGGCGAACCTGATCTATGGACCGTCGTACATTAGTCTCGACTACGCCCTCAGCTACTACGGACTCATTCCGGAAAGGGTCATGGTGGTGACGTCTGTCACGCTGTCTCGATCGCGCCGATTCGAGACGCCCTTAGGGCTTTTTACGTACCGGAGGTTGTCTCGTCGAAAGTACTCCATCGGTATCGATCAGCAAGCATTGGAAGGCGACCAGCGTTTCCTGATCGCGACGCCCGCCAAGGCCCTCGCTGACAAGATCTGGACGGACCAGCGGTTCACTCCACGAAAAGCCGAGGAATTCCGCGCGTACCTTCAGGACGATCTGCGCATCGCGCCCGACGTTTTGAGCGGTATCGATCGGACGCTGCTGAAGTTGATCGCAGAGCAGTATGGGTCGAGGAAGGTTCGTTTGCTGCGTGACTATCTCGAAGTTGGGGGGAAGATCCTATGAATCCCGCGATCCTACGAATGCTCCAACGTTACTCGCGCGACACGATTGAAGAAAACGTTGCCGCTCTTCGCGAGATCCTCCAGCAATTAGCCTTGCTTGGACTCTGGCGCAGCAAGTTCTTCGAGCAAGCGGTGTTTTACGGCGGCACCGCGCTCCGTATGCTCTATGGACTCGATCGTTATTCCGATGACCTCGATTTTTCCTTGCTTGCGCCCGATGCTGATTTTTCTCTCAGCAAGTACGGCTCCTCCCTGGAACGGGAGTTGGCGGGATTCGGATTCGAAGTGTCGTTCGCGCCGGTACAAAAAAGTCAGGAGAGCGCCATCGAATCCGCGTTCATCAAGACGAACACCTTGAAACAGATGGTTCTCATCGAAGCGGATCGTAAACTGCTCGCTAGCCTTCAGTCCGACCAGAAGCTCAAGATCCGGCTCGAGGTGGACGTGGATCCTCCGGGTGGGTTCGAAATCGAATCTAAACCGATCCTGCAACCGGTCCCGTTTGCGGTTCGAGTCTACACCCTGCCCGACCTGTTTGCTGGGAAAATGCATGCACTCCTCTGTCGCCGATGGCGCAACCGGGTAAAAGGGCGGGACTGGTATGACTTCGTCTGGTATGTATCCAACTATCCGCGCCTGCACCTGAGCCATTTGGAGCAGAGGATGCGCCAGTCCGGCGATTACACGTCGGAACGGCCCCTTGACGGCCACGCCTTCCAGGAAATGGTCCGCGAAGCAGCGAAAAACGTCGACATCGAGCGAGCTCGTGAAGAGGTACTACCCTTCGTTTTGGACCAATCGACCGTTGAGATTTGGTCCGAAGACTTTTTCAGCTCCTTAATCGACAGAGTCGAGTTTGCGTGACCAAACGAAGTCGATAAATTTCGATGGCGGGTGCGCCCAGTGACGGTCATGAACACAGAAAGCGGAGGACTGGCTCGTCCAAGGGATTGAAGACATGTGCAAAGTGCGCGCTCCTCGCTCTCATATGTGTATGCAAGTCAGCCCTTGTTGAAACGTGATCGAAAACGTTCGGCGCGATGTGCTCTTGTCGACCGACGAGAAAGCCCGTCGCCGCGTGGTGCTCTCAAAGAGGGAGTCGATCGTGATCGAGGACAAGTTCGTCGACCTCTACGCGCGC
>DASPGQ010000010.1 GCA_035620555.1 Vicinamibacteria bacterium | reverse complement strand
GATACTAGCGCTTTCGTTCGTCCTTCTTCAAAAGCCGGGGACCCCGTGTTAGGCTGGCTCGATTCGTAATCGAAGCCATGAGCAAGGACGACACCACACTCGTTTACACGACGAGCGGCGAGATCGAAGCGCAGCAAATCCGAGCCTTTCTCGAGGCAAACGACATCCCCTCCATCTTCCTTGGTGAGAGCCTTCGCAAGACTCACGGCTTGACCCTCGATGGGCTCGGCCGGGTCGAGATTCACGTGCCCGAGGAGCACGTCGAGCGCGCCCGGGATCTCCTCTCCAGGCTGGACGCCGGAGAGTTCGCCCTCGACGAGTCCGACGAGCCCGACGAGTCCGACGAGCCCGAATAGCTCGATGCCCGAGTCTCGACTCGAACGCCGGATCGGCATCGTCGGGGCGATCACGATCGTCGTGTCCAACATGATCGGGACGGGCATTTTCACGACCACCGGGTTTCTCGCCGGCGATCTGGGCTCGCCCCGCCTCGTCATCTCGATCTGGCTCGTCGGTGGGTTGATCGCTCTTTGCGGGGCGATCTCGTACGTCGAGCTCGCTATCAACTTCCCGCGCTCGGGCGGGGAGTACGTGTACCTGTCGGAAGCGTGGGGTCCGGCCTGGGGATTCATCGATGGTTGGGTGAGCTTGTTTGCCGGGTTCTCGGCGCCCCTGGCGGCGGCGGCCCTCGCGATCTCGGCCTATCTCGGCTTGAGCGACGAAGGGCGCGCGCTCGGCGCCGGGCCTCTCACCATCCATCTCGGCGACGCGCAGCTCTTCGCCTGCGCCGTCATTCTCGTCTTCACCGTCTTGAACCTTTTCGGCGTGCTCGCGGTCGCGCGTCTCCAGACGGCGCTCACGGCGCTGAAGCTCGCCGTCGTCGGGGCCTTCCTCGTGCTCGGCTTCTCCATCGGAAACGGAGACATCGCTCACTTCGCCGTCCCCGCCGTCCGCACGTCGGAGGAGCCGCTGTTCGCGCAATTCGCGGTGAGCCTGGTCTTCGTCTTCTTCGCCTACAGCGGCTGGAATGCCGCCGTCTATGTTGCGGAGGAGGTTCGCGAGCCCAACCGAACGTTCCCCGTGGCCCTCATTTCCGGTACCGTGCTGGTCATCATTCTCTACCTGGGGCTCAACCTGCTCTATGTTTACGGCGGTCCGCTCGAGCGGCTGAAGGGCGTCGTGGCCGTGGGGGCGCAGGTCGCGAGCGGGCTCTTCGGCGAGGGGATGGCGCGCGCTTTCAGCATCGCCATGGCCGCCTCGCTTCTCGCGACCGTCAACGCGATGTGTCTCGTAGGCCCCCGCGTGTACTACGCCATGGCGCAGAACCGCGCTTTTTTCCCGGTGGCGACGCGCCTCCATCCGAAATGGAAGAGCCCGTTCGTGGCGGTATCGATCCAGGGGGCGGTGACGCTCGCCCTCATTCTCCTTCCGACCTTTCGCGGGCTGGCTCTCTACATCGGGTTCACCCTGTATCTGTTCACCGCGCTCTCGGTGCTCGCGTTGTTCAAGTTCCGCAAGCGACCCGGCTGGAAGCGTTTTCGATGGCTCGATCGGACCTATCCCCTCATTCCTCTGCTCTACGTCGGCATGAGCCTGTGGGTGCTGGTCTTCACGATTCGCGGTGCGCCCGAGTCTTCCCTCGCTGCGATTGCGACCGTGGTCGCTGGCGCCCTCCTGTACCAACGTTACCGTGGCCAGCCCTCGGCCGGCTGAGCGGAAACGCGCATTTTGCCCCAGGAATCTGGGCCATTCGGCGCGGTTGCGCTGCCGAACCCCTTCACCGAATCCGCCGATATGCTGGCACGTCTTTTGGAGATGTGCCTTTAATGAGGTTAGGGTGGACGAGGAGGGCGATCTTGGAACCGAGCCAGAAAGGAAGAACGTTGAAGCGCTCCATCAAGCTCCTCACGGTCGTCGCCGTGCTGGTCGCGGTCGGGCTGGGGCTTCGGTTCTTCGTCTTCGTCCCCGAGCCCGTCGCCGTCGTGGTGGCTCTCGCCGCCCGCGGAAGTGTCGAAGCGACGGTAACGAATACGCGGGCGGGAACGGTGATGGCGCGACGGAGGGCGAAGCTCTCCCCGGAGATGGGAGGCATGGTCGTGGCGATTCCGTTCCGGGAGGGACAGCGGGTTCGCCGCGGGGACGTGGTTTTGCGGCTCGACGATCGCCTGCAGCAGGCGGAGCTCGCGCTCGCGGAGAAAGACCATGAGGCGGCGCTGTCCCGGGAGCGGGAGGCGTGCCTCGCGGCGGAGCGAGCCGAGCGCGAAAGGGATCGTACGAGGCGGCTCGCGGAACAGTCCATCGCGAGCGAGGACCTTCTCGACCGCGCCGTGACCGAGGCCCTTCGCCTCCGCGCCGCTTGCGAGGCGGGGCACACCGCCGTCGAGCGGGCGCGGGCGGCGGTCGATCTCGCCAAAACCCGCGTCGAGAAGATGATCTTGCGCGCGCCGTTCGACGCGATCGTGGCCGAGGTGGACGCCGAGCTCGGCGAGTGGGTCACGCCTTCCCCGCCCGCCTTACCCGTTCCCGCTGCCATCGATATCCTCGATCCGGAATCCATTTACATCGGCGCGCCGATGGACGAGGTGGACTCGGCCCGAATCGAGCTCGATCAGAAAGTCCGGGTGAGCATCGACTCGTTTCCCGGGAAGAGCTTCTGGGGTCGGGTGTCTCGGATCGCTCCCTATGTGCTCGACGTCGAAGCTCAGAACCGAACCGTCGAGATCGAGGTCGACCTGGAAGATCCCGATGGAGCGAGCAGGATTCTTCCTGGCACCTCCGCCGACGTCGAGGTCGTTCTCGAAGAGCGCGATGGTGTGCTCCGCATTCCGACGCCGGCGCTCCTCGAAGGCAACCGGGTGCTCATCGTCGACGAGGAGGACCGTCTCGTCAGCCGCGACGTCGAGACCGGACTCAGCAATTGGGATTTCACCGAGGTCAAGAGCGGGCTCGAGCCCGGAGATCGGATCGTGGTGTCCCTGGATCGCTCCGGAGTCGTCGAGGGAGCCGTCGTCGTCGTCGAGGCCGAAGAGGGCGCGATTTGATCGAGCTCGAAAAGCTCTGCCGCAGCTTCGCCGTCGGTGACGAAGAGGTGCATGCCCTCGTGGACGTGGACGAGACCATCGGGGACGGAGAGCACGTCGCGATCATGGGACCTTCGGGCTCGGGCAAATCCACGCTCCTCAACATACTCGGATGTCTCGATACGCCGAGCTCGGGCTCGTACAAGCTCGATGGGCGGGAGGTCGGAACACTCGACGAGAACGAGCTGACCCAGATTCGGCGGCATCGGATCGGCTTCGTATTCCAGTTCTTTCATCTCGTGCCGCGGCTGTCGGCGCTCGAGAACGTGGAGCTTCCGATGGTGTTCGCCGGCATCGCCCCCGCCGAACGGCGCGAGCGTGCCTCGAGGACCCTCGGGGAAGTGGGACTCAGCGAGCGCGCGTCTCATCGGCCCGACCAGCTCTCGGGTGGCGAGCGTCAACGGGTGGCCCTCGCCCGGGCGACGGTGATGGAGCCGAGGCTCCTTCTCGCGGACGAGCCGACGGGTAATCTGGACTCCGCCTCCGGCTTCCAGGTGCTCGATCTCCTCGATCGGATGAACGACCAGGGCCTGACATTGATTGTCGTGACGCACGACACGAACGTGGCTCGCCGAGCCGACCGTGCGTTGATTCTGAACGATGGTCGGATCGCGCGCCGCATGGACCGCGAGGAGCTCCAGTCGCTCAGCGTCCTCGGGTCGCCGTCGCCGGTTCCCTCATGATGCCGCTCGAGCTGCTCCGTTTTGCCTGGCGCGCCCTATGGGGACATCGACTTCGATCCGGGCTGAGCCTTCTGGGCATGGCGGTCGGGGTGGGAGCCGTCGTCCTGCTCACCGCGCTCGGCGAAGGCGCGCGGGAGTACGTTTCCGGTCAGTTCATGAGCCTCGGCACGAACATCCTCATCGTCGTACCCGGCAAGACGGAGACCACGGGGGTCATGCCGGGCATGGGCGGGGCTCCGAACGACTTGACGCTCGACGACTTCGAAGCTCTCTTGAAGCGACTCCGGCAAGTCGAGCGGGGTGCGCCGATCGCCATGGCCACGGGAACGGTCACGCACCGAGAGCGCCGCCGCCAGGTCGCGGTGGTGGGAACGACGCCCGAGTTCCTCGAGATTCGAAAGCTTTCGCTCGGCCGCGGGCAATTCCTGCCGGATGGCGACCTGAAACGAGGGGGCGCCGTGGCGGTCATCGGAGAGAGGGTCGCACGAGAGCTCTTCCCCGGCGAGAGCCCTCTCGGAAAGGTCATTCGCATCGACGACTGGAGGATGAGGGTCGTAGGCGTTCTCGCCACACGCGGAACCCAGCTCGGGCTCGACGTGGACGACGTCGTCGTGATCCCGGTGGCGACGGCGATGCGGATCTTCAACCGGGCGTCCCTCTTCCGGATCCTTCTCGAGAGCCGAGCTCACACCGGCCTCGCCGCCACCGCCGAGCGGGTGACGGCGATCCTGGCCGAGCGTCACGGTGAAGAAGACGTGACCGTAATCACGCAGGACTCCGTGGTCTCCACGTTGAGCGACATTCTTGGCACACTGACCCTCGTCCTCGTCGCCATCGCCTCCATCTCGTTGAGCGTAGCCGGCATCGGGATCATGAACGTGATGCTGGTCTCGGTCTCGGAGCGGAGGAGCGAGGTTGGCCTGATGAAGGCCGTCGGCGTATCGCGATCTCAGATCGTCGCCGCCTTCATGACCGAGGCCGCGCTTCTCTCCATCTTTGGGGCGTTTCTCGGAGTGGGGACGGGTTGGCTCGCCGTCGGCGTCGTCGTGGGCCTCTACCCCGCTCTTCCCGCCCATCCACCGGCGTGGGCGGTCGCGGCAGCCATGGGGGTGGCGCTTCTCGTGGGGATCGCTTTCGGCGTCTTGCCCGCGCGCCGCGCGTCGAAGCTCGACCCGATCCTCGCTCTGGCGCGTCGATGAGTACGGCGAGTCTTCTCCGGTTCGCGCTGACGTCGGTTTCCGGCCATCGCCTCCGGTCGGCGCTGTCCACCCTGGGCATCGCCATCGGGATCGGCTCCGTCATTCTCCTGACGTCCATCGGCGAGGGGACCCGCCGCTACATCCTCGAGCAGTTCACCCAGTTCGGGACCAATCTCATCGCGATTAACCCCGGCAA
>DASPGQ010000009.1 GCA_035620555.1 Vicinamibacteria bacterium | reverse complement strand
AGCCTGTTCGCGAACGCAAAAGCAATCGACACGGACCCGATAGCGGCCAACACGTAACCGATCGCCAATCCAATGATACCGAAACCCAGAACCAGAAGGGCGACGGCCAGGAGGAGCTTTATCAAATTGAATCCGATGTCGTCGGCGTAGGTTCCGCATTGCACCTGCTTGAAGCCGGCACAGATGGCACCGAGCGCGGTGGTCACGACTCGGATCGGAATCGCCAAAACCATGATTCGCAAAACCGGCGCGAGCGATGGGTCTTCGAAGATGCTATTGGCGAGGAAATCGGCGCCAAGAAAAAACACCGCCGCCACGAGCAGACCCACCAATCCGGGCATCGCCGTTCCCAGTTGTATTACTCCCCAAACCTTGCCGTCGTCTCTTTCCTTGAGAGCGATCGGAATGTAACGGACCACGCCCCCGTCGAGTCCGAGAAAGCATATGGCTACCAGCAGAGTGCAAACGGTGATGGCGAGCTTGTATACCCCGTAAGACTCGACACCGAGAAAGCGCGCCGCGAGGATGCTGAAGGCGAAGCTGAGCAGGGACATCAACAGTTTTCCCGCGAAAGTGATGCCACTGCCCTTGGCGGCTACGACCAGGTGCTCGTTGGCTCTCGGGGAAGGCCTTGTCTTGGATCTCGGGAGGGTCGAAACGGTGCTCAAAGACGACGCCAGGCTTTCATTTGAGCGCTCTCGCTTTGCTTCGGTGGACGAAGCGAGAGCCGACCTCGGCGATCTCCGACGCCGGATGATCCGAGCCGATCGGATACCCGAAGAATTCCAGCGATTCACCGCAGATATCGTTGAGCATGTCGATCTGAGCCGGAGTCAGATTGCTCTTCCAGCTGGGAATACGAAGTTGGGACTCGTTGGCATTTACGATCTCGACGGAATCGAGATGCTTGAGGAACCGAGGCGAGTCGTCGTCGAGGCCAGCGAACCGAATGCAAGCTCGCGCCGTCTCCCGGGGGTTTGCGACCAAGTCCTCGTACCGCACCAGGTGGAAGTCTCTCGCCGGCAGCATGCGGGATTTCGCCACGATGTTCCGTATGAGAAGCGTCCAGTGAATTCCCGCCAGGGCGACGAAAGAGTGATCGTATTGCCTCAGCTTTTCCAGGAGATCGGGCTCGGGTATCCCCCAACGCCATTTGTAGACGCCTTCCCAGCCCTGCCACCACTCGACGTGGGTCAGCGAGTTGGCGACGGCTCTGCCGTCTCTGACGATATGGATGAACTTGGCACCGGGAAAAATGGCCTTGAAAAAGTCGATGCGGGACCAGCCCGAGTACTCGGCCACGAAGCGCCTCTTGCCCTGCCATTTCGCGATGTCGGTCACCGCCCGCTCGAAACGTCGAAGGGTGAGCGGCGAGACATCCTCGGCGACGAGGTCGCGAATCGGCTTGGCGAAGCCGTAGAAGAGGTGATTCCACATGGGATAGCTCTCGTCGTGCTTCGGGAAGTAGGAGGCGAACTTCAGCCGTCCTCGCAGCACCGGCAAGTCGACCAGACGCGACAGCAGGGCAACAGGGTATCGCCGGGGAAACCTTTTGTGGTAGTTCGACGGCCAGGCGAAGTCCGGATGATAGGCAATGAGTTGCATGAGCGGCGTGAGGCCGCACCGCCCCGTGCCCATGACGAACACCGGCCGATCTAGGGGTCCTTCGTGACTGTGCTCTTCCATGGCTGCCGAAATCGATCCAAGGCGAAAGATAGGAACCGCGGTCGGCTGGGTGGGGGACTAGAGAATAGAATACACCAGTGTCCCTTATCGCGCTAATACGAACCCCTCGCTGGCATTCCGTGCGATCTCCGGATCACGCCGGTGACCGGCTGGAGGTACAGCTTCCGGAAAGCGTAGTCCGCATACCTCTTGCTCATCGGTGGAGGGGCGAGCGAGTTCGTGCGCCGGAACTCGGACACGTCCAGCTCGAACCGGTCTCCGTACTCTTCTACGTACCGGGGGAAGAGCTCGCGAAGAGCGAAGTCGTAGAGTCGCCTATCCAGCACATTCTTCTCTTCGATGTCGTCCTTGAATCGCTCCAGGAGGTGGCCGGTCGTCACCTTGTTTCCTGAGAGATTCTTCCGTCGGTAGCGGGGATCGAAGTCCATCGGACGCAACTTCTTCTGCAGAAGCACCAGGAACCGGTCGAACTGCTCCACCACGCCCACGAGAAACAGACGTTCCGACAAGACCTCGAGCGCCTCGTCGATATCTCCCGTTTCCGAGAATTTCTTGGTCTGGAAGTTCTCCACCGTCGGGGTGCTCAAGAACTCCTCGAAAGTCAATTTCTTGCCGAGTCGCTCCACCCATTGTTGGTACTGGGAGACGTATCGTTTCGCCGGGTTCCGCAGAATGGTTATGTAACGAATGCCGGGCACGACGTCTTCGAGGCCGGCGAAAGGCTTGACCGAGTGCCCGGCGATACAGCTGAGACCCGGCAGGACGCGCAGCGAAACACGCAGATCCGAGGGCCGGAAAACACGGCGCGACCCCTTGTCGAACGGGCGTACGTCCAGGTATCGCATGAAGAAGTTGTGTCGCAGGATGTGAATGAACGAGGTGCCTGCGGCTTTTTCGACGTGAACGAAAGCCAGCAGTTGGGACGGTCTAGCCATCGTGGCTCCTCAACTGGACGGTCGTTGCTGGTTATCCGGGTTTGGACGGAAAGCAGATCGACTCAGCTCGTTTTACTCTTCAGACGCTTCCTCCGAATCCGTTGTTGGGACAGAGGATCTCCTCGTAGAGCTCGACGAAGCTCTCCATCATCTTCGACAAGCCGAAGTTGTTGAACAGTCGCTCCTTGCCGGCGATACCCATGGATTTTGCCAACCCGGGGTCATCCAGAAGGAGCTCGATCTTCTCCGCGATCACCTCGACGTTTCTGGGCTCCACAACGAAACCGGTCTTCCCGTCGTCGACGATCTCGGCCGTGCCCCCACCGCGGGTGGCGACCACCGGCTTTCCCAGAGCCATGTACTCCATGATGGAGTTCGAGATGCCCTCCCCGTGAAAATTGGGATTCGTGAGAAGGACCCCGACATCGAAGATGTTGACGATCGACTCCACGTCCCGCTGATTGCCGAGGAACTTGATGCGCTCGCCAAAGGCGGGGCTCACCGTCTCGCGACACTCGGCGAGGGTGCTGCCGTCGCCCACGGCGAGAAATGTCACGTCGTCCCGCCGCTCCAGAATACGGGTCGCGGATGCGATGTAGCTCTCGTAGTCTTTGCCGATGTGAAATCGAGCGACCATGCCGACGACATGGGGAGTTTCGATGGCGAAGCGACTTCGCACCCCGTTCGTTCCGAAGACGCGGTTCACCCGGGTCAGGTCGAATCCGTTGTGAACGAAGCGGGACCTCTCCGGTGGCGCGTTATAGGACCGAAGACCGGCTCGCGAGTTCGCCAGGATCACGTCGGAGAAGGGGAACGTGATTTTCGACCGAATGGATTCGCTGAAGGTGACGGCGGCGGGCTGGGGAGCGTCCTGAATCATGAAGTTGATGAACTTGATTCTCAGCAGCTTGGCGCTCGGGACCGCGTAGACCGAGCTCATGGAATCCCAGCTGTGGATGATGTCCGGCCGGAACTCCTTGCATATGTTGTACAGCTTCAGGAAAACTGTGGGGTCCTTCTTGATCCGTCGGTCGAGAAAATAGGTTTTCACGCCGAGCCGCTCGATGTCGTCATAGTGAACTTCTCGCGAGAACAGAACGACCCGGGGGCAGATTGATTTTCCTCGAAGGCCCTTCAACAGCTCGACGAACTGTCTCTGAATGCCGCCTGCGGAAAGGTCGCTCACCAGCAACAAAAGCTTCACGATCATCAATCCTATTGGATTGCGGTCAGACCAAGGCCGGGTCTCTTGGGGGGATATCAAGAATGTAGCCGATCCGGATGGAAGCGTCAAACACGCCGCAGGTCCGGATGTCGTGCGGGCATGGTATCCTCGATCTTGGACTGGGACAGCTGGGGATCGAACGTGAGCGCCAAGGGACTCGACCGCTATCGGATCGTGCCCTGGTGTGCCCTCGTCGTTTTCTTGCCCACGGTTGCCCTGGCGGCGACGCCGGTCGCGGTACCCACGTTCCACAGTATTGGGCTCTACTGGAGTCCGGACGGGGGTGCATCGGGCGAATGCGAGGTTCAGTACCGCCCCGTCGGCGGCTCCGTATGGAGGACGGCTCTGCCCCTATGGCTCGACGAACGGAACGGCGAGTATCGCGGGAGCGTTGTGAATCTGAGTCCGGGGACTCCCTACGAGATTCGCTTGACTTTGTCAGGGCCCAACCAGTCGGTAACCCTGACGGCGTCGACCTGGCGTGAGGACTTTCCCATCGCCCGAGTGGTGTATTTGCCGGAGCAGTCGTCCACTACGCTTCAGATCGATCAGTCGGGGGCCCCGGGAGCTTACATCCTGTATACGGGCCCGGGCGGCAGATCGACCATCGACGTGAAGAACCGCGAGGACAACTGCATCGAAGTGATGCCGGGGGTTTCACACGTCGTGGTCCGGGGCCTGACCTTGCGCGGCGCGCGAGAACACGCCGTTCGATTGCGCGAGGACGTGCACGACGTCGTTCTCGAGGAGAACGACATCAGTGCCTGGGGAGCCGTCGAGCCCGATGGATGGGCGGCCGACCGCCACAGCGCCATTTACGCTGGCCCGGACACAGGAGTCGAGCGTCTCATCGTGCAGAGGAACGCGATCCATCACCCGAGAGGAGATTCCAATAGCTGGGAGGAGTATCGTTCGCGATACGACACCAGCCATCCGATGGGGCCCCGAGCGATCTATTTGGCCGAAAGCAAGGGCAACCACGTCATTCGCTATAACGACATCTACTCCGACGAAGACCATTACTTTGCCGACATCGTCGGGGGAGCGAGCAATTTCAGCTTCCGGGGGTTCCCCCATCGTGATACGGACATATACGCCAATTCCATCTCACATTGTTGGGACGACGGAATCGAGAGCGAAGGCGCCAACACCAACGTGCGAATCTGG
>DASPGQ010000008.1 GCA_035620555.1 Vicinamibacteria bacterium | reverse complement strand
GGAGACCTTTCACGCCGTTTTCGCGCCGCTACTGACCGCCGGCGGGGACAACGTGGGGCTCTTCGTGGCGCTCCGCTCCCGCGATCGTGAGCTCCTGGCCTTCCGCTCGTTTCAACGGAGCGTGCTGGTTATCGGCGCTTTGGGCATCGCCCTTGCGGTATTGGCCGGCCACTTTCTCGCGGGAAGCGTCGTGCGACCCCTGCGGAGACTCGTGAACGTCACCGATCGGATTCGCGAGGGAGACTACTCGAGCGAGGTCGACGTTCGTTCGGGTGACGAAGTTGGAGTTCTCGCCAGCGCCTTCCGTGCGCTTCTCGGCGAGCTCCGTGAAAAACAGGTGATGGAGAAGTTCATTTCCCGCTCGGCGGCGGAGATGATTCAGAGGACGGACGCGACTCCCGCTGGCCGCGGAGAGGTTCGTCCCGTCACCGTCATGTTCTCCGATCTGAAGGCCGTATCGGGAGTCGGTGACGAAGACCTCGATCCGGGCGAGCTGTTGAAGCGTGTCAATCAGGCTCTGGGCAAACAAGCCGAAATCGTGGAGAGGTATGGCGGGCAGGTGGACAAGTTCGTCGGCGACCGCATGATGGCCGTTTTTCGCGGCGACGATCGCGTTTGGCCGGCAATCCGCTGTGCCATGAGAATCCAGAATCTTCTCGAATCCGAGGGAGACGGCAAAGCGCTGGTGCCCGGCATCGGGATGAGTGCGGGCGAGGCGATTTTCGGAGCGGTGGGGAGCGCCAATCGGCTCGACTACACGCTGTTGGGACAGGCGATCCACATAGCGGGTCGTCTCGCCGACGAAGCCCTCCCCGGGGACGTGCTCCTTTCCGAGGAGGCCTACGCCCAAGTGCAGAACCGGGCGTCGGCGGAGGCCCTGCCCCCGTTGAAGCTCCAGGGGAGAAACGCGACCGTCGCGGTCTACAGTCTTCGGACCGGTACGATTCGACAGCATCAGGTGTCGAAAGCTCGGGGAGAGACGGGGCAAGCAGCCGATGCGCCCACGATTGCGGTGGCCGACGCCCAGCCGGAAACGACCACGTTGTCGCTTTCGTCGCTCGAGCCGGGAAAGGTGATAGCCCGCCGCTATGAGATCCGGCGGGTCCTGGGCAGCGGAGGCATGGGCATGGTCTTTCAAGCGCTCGACCGCGATCTAGACGAGCCGGTTGCGCTGAAAGTGCTCCGGCCGGAGATCGCCACGATGGACCCCACAATGGTCGAGCGTTTCAAGACCGAGATCCGGGTCGCGCGCCGCATCACCCACCGCAACGTGGTTCGGACGTTCGATTTCGGGGACGCCGATGGCATCAAGTTCATCAGTATGGAGTTCGTCCAGGGAATGACGCTCAAACAGCTCATCAGGACGAAGGGGGCGCTGCCCCTCGGTGTTGGTCTTCAAATCGCGAAGCAAGCTTGCGCCGGGCTGCGCGCGGCGCACGAGCAGGGCGTGGTCCATCGAGACGTCAAACCTCAGAACATCATGCTCACCCCTCAAGGCGACGTCAAGATCATGGACTTTGGTATCGTCCGCGATCCCGAACGTTCGAGCACGACCCAGACGGGACTGATCATGGGTACGCCCGACTACATGTCACCGGAGCAAGCTCAGGGGCAGGGAGGGCTGGACCCTCGAAGCGACATCTACTCTTTGGGGGTCGTGCTCTTCGAGATGTTCACCGGCGATGTCCCCTTTTCGGGAACACCATTCGCCGTGGCGATGAAACACGTTCGGGAAGAGCCTCCGCCTCCGCGAGCCGCGAATCCGAGTCTGCCGGTGGCGATGGAAGAAATCGTGCTGCGGTGCCTCAAGAAGAAGCCAGTCGAACGCTACGCTCGTGTATCCGACCTGGCGGCGGACCTGAATCGCCTGTCCGCCGGCAGATGACGGGGCACGGGAAATCAGCGTTTTTCGGTAACGCGGTCGCGGTAATTGACTCTCGAGTTCACGATGCCGAGCTCCACGCGCCGATTCTTCCCGCGGGCGGCCTCGGACTTTCCCTCGACCAGCGGCTTGGTTTTCCCCCAGCCGTGTACCGTCATGATCTCCGCGGGGACGCCCGCCTTCACCAAATAGTCGTGTACGGCGTTCGCACGTCTCTCCGATAGTTTCTGGTTGTACTCGGCCGTTCCGACGTCGTCGGTGTGGCCGTTCACGCTCACCGTGAAATCGGAGGAAGTCATCAGGACACCGGCGATGCGGCTCAGAAGCTCCCGGTTCTCCGGCCGAATTTCCGCCTTGTCGAAATCGAACTTCAGAGAGTCTTCACCCAGGTTCATGACGAGGCCCAGCGCCGTCCGCCTCGTCTCCGCGATCTTGCTGAGGGACTCCTCGAGGCGCTTCAGCTCGGCTTCCGCTTCCTGTCGGATGCGCTCGGCTTCCGCCCGGGCAGTGTCGGCTTCGATTTGTGCGGTCTCGGCGTCCTCGCGGGCCTGCGTCGCATCCTCACGAGCGCGCTCGGTTAGCACTTCTGCCCGAGCGCGTCCCTCGGAAGCCGCGCGGGCGGCGTACTCGGCGGTCTCGGCCCTCGCTCGAGCGTCTTCCGCTGCCTCGCGAGCCAACCTGGCCTCGTCGTTAGCGGTCGCCACGCTCTGCTCGATGGCTTCGAGGCGGTGGAGGATTCGGAAGCCGAGGTAGCCGGACGCGGCGAGGAGAAGAAGCAAGAGGACGACGAGGCCGAGAACGAGCGAACGGTTCGGCCCGCGGCTTTCCGTTTCGTCGCGATCTGTCATGGGATTGTGTCCCTAGCTTAGCGTAACGGGAGGATGTCGGCCAGGGAGATTCCTTCTCGAGCCGTCGGGACGGCTTTTGTCAGAAGAGGCGGCCCGAAGGGTGATCCTCGAGATCGCGGCTGAAGAGCGCCTGGCGGGGACTTAGCGAGAATCTCAGGAAAGCGGTTCCCGAGAGCTCGCTCCAGTCAGCGGACCGATCCATCCGGAAGGCGCCGCCAATTTGCCATTTCTTCGCGATCAGCAGGGCTCCTTCCCAGTCCAGACCATACACGAGCCCCGATACGTTCTCCTCCCCATACATCCGACCATCGGGAGCCGTAGGAAAGAGGGGAGCGGATCTCTTTCGGTAGGCTTGATAGCCAATGGCCATGCGGGCGCGGCTCACGACGCGTCGTCCCTCGTGGGTCGCGAACTTTCCCATCGCGCCACCGACGAGGTGAAACTGAGGGCTGAAGTACCCGCCGTGGCCACGGGTAAACTCGCTCAGGTTCTCTCGAAATGAGGAGAGGTAGAGCCATGGCCCGATCGACGCCTGTCCGGAGCTCAAGGTGTCGATTCGGCGCTCGACACTCGCGTACATGTCAGTATGCCAGTTATCGGCAACCCCGACACCGGTAAGTCGACTCAGTGAGGCTCGCAGCAGAAGCTCCAAGTCGGTGCTGAATCTTTGCCTCGCGTGACAAGTCGCTCCGGACTCTGCGACCCGGCCCCACGCTTCCCGCGTTTCAGGGTCTACGAGGCCGCTGGACGATAGCAGAGATTCTCGAACCGACCGCGAGAAGACGTCCAGACCCCAATCCCGCTCTTCCCCGACTCCACTCACGCCGAAGCGAAACGTCGGCCTCGGGCGGATTGGCCCGGCTCGGTGAGTGCTTCCGAGCTCCGCGCGCAGGGAGAGGGGCGCTTCCCGATAGTAGAGAAACCGGGCGTCAGCTGAGGTTCGAACCAGTCCGGCGGGGAGATCCTCGCGCGTCGGCTCGGGCGAGCTTCCGAACGGACGGCCGGACTCGAGGACGTCGCTTTCGAGGGTGAGACGGTCGATGCGTCCCCCTAACCGATGCGTACCGCGGACGGTGACGAGGGCGTCCAATACGGTCACCCGCTCGATGTGCAACCGCTGGAATCCCGATCCGCCCCGGCGCGTGCCCGAAGCGAAACCTGAGCCTATCACCGAAGCATGGATGTTCTGGAGCGCGGGAAAATTCTGCCCGCTCAATCGTTCTGCCAGGAGAAACTGCCGCTGTTCGATTGCCCGACTCGCACGAGCGAGCTCCCAATGGTCGCGGAAAGGACTTCCCAGGATCCGAGCGAGCTCGTCCAATTCTCGAGAGCGATCCGCGAGCGTGAGGCTGAGGAGCAGCCCCTCGGCAGATTCGTCGTCCGCGAGAGCCACATAGAGATCGCGAAAGGCCGCCGCGGCGCCGTCGTAACGAGCGAGGTGATAGAGACTCCACGCCCGGAGAAGCTCTTCCTCGCGGCGGTTCGGAACAAAGCGATCCGATTGCTCCAGTCTGGAGAGACATTGACGGTGGTCGCCCCGGGCGAAGCGCTCCGCGGCATCCATCCTGAGCGCTCCCGCCATGAGCTCGCGGATCTCGGGGTCCTTCCGCCAGGCCCGTGCCAGTTCGACCGCTTCGTCGATCCGACCGAGTCGAATTCGAGCCAAAGCGAGACCGTAGACGATATTTGCGTTGGCTTTCGCCCAGCCGAGCGCCTCTCGAAACCAGTATTCGGAGGTCTCGAGCTCGCCGGTTCTCGACGCTGACCAGGCGATCAATGCGGCGGCCCTTTCGTCTTTCCGGAGGAGGACCGTAGGGCCGTAGGTGCGAGCAAAGATGGCGACGGCCGCGCCGTCGCCGCGCGACTCGGATTCGAGCGTCTCTTCGAGACGGAGCTCGTACTCGAAAGATTCGACCCCGGCACGAGCCGGATCGTTTGCCGGGAGATCAGGTAGACGCTTCAGGGCCTCGGTAAGAAGCCTGCGGGTGGCCTCCGGAGGCAGTCTCTCCGAGGCCTTCTGGAGCGTGGGCAGCAGATACTCCTGGTGGCAGCTCGTTAGGATGAGCTCATACTGGTTCTCGGCTTCGGAGTCGAGGCCGGCGGACAACAGGGACTCGGAGAGGGTCCACAGTCGATTCACGCCTGAGCAGTCGAAATGCATCGGGTGGGCTCGGGACAGGCGAACGAGGGCGGAGGCATCACCGGACACCTCGGCGAGGCCGATCGAGGCCTCGGCTTCGAGCCACTCGAGCTGATTGGTGAGGGCCGTCGCTGGACGCCAGCCGGGATACCGGTGACGATAGGTATGCATGAGCGCCTCGAAATCCTCGTAGCGGCCCTCGTGGAGCAGTCGCCACAACTCCCTTTCGTCGGGAGCGACCAGGCGGAAATGGGTCTCGTCTCGGTCGGCCCCGCTTACCGGCGCGGGTAGCAACCCTTGATCGCTATTGTCCTCTTCCAGCTCTCTTACGACCGCACGGCCGAAGGCCGTGCGGAGGCGTGTTGCGGCGTCCCGCGCGGTCAGAGCATCGGACCATGCTCCGACGAAGAGCCGATAGTAGGGAGCCTCGTAGACCACTCTGACGTCTTCCACGATCTCTCGAGCGAGCATTTCCAGTCGGGCCTTGGAGCGCGACACCGCCACCTCGACCGTGTAGCGGCGCGGCGGGTCCGGGGCCGGTGTCTCTTCGAGGGCGAGGGCAGTGACGACCGCAAGAGGCAACAACCAAGGTGTCATTAGCGTTTTTCCGGCCGAGACTTGCGATGGCGAGCTTCGTGGGCCGCGAGTCTCGCGAGAAGCCATAGAGTCGACGAGTAGTAGCCCTCGGCCGACGGCAGAGCCATGGTGTCGTCGGCCTCGGAGGGAGAGTCCGCAGCGACGACCGAGGCACTGCTCAGCGCCACGATGGCTTGCATCCCCCTGGATGCCGGAGCGGTTCGCGCGGTTGGACCCGTTAGAAAGGTTTCTGCCGCGATGGAGCTCGTGGACCGGAAGCGCTCCGCCAGCCCCCCGATCGCGTCGGTTACCGGGTGCTCGAGGCCCGCCCAGTGCAAATACAGAGGTATCCGAATCGCGTCATATCCGAATACTGGCTCGAAATCAGGGGGAAGTCGGAGCGCATCGCCGACCAGCAGCCAATCCGGTGGCAATCGCAGCGACCCGAAGCGTCCCTCGCTCAGGAGTTCGAGACCGGTCTCCGCGACCTGTCCCCATTCCGCCTCGGGTTCGAGGCTCTGGAACGCATCGAGTGCGGGGAAGATCCAATAAGACAAGTTGACGATCCATCCGTCGTTACGGGTGAAGCCAACCTCGCCGGGCAGCAGGATCGGCCCGATGGCCGAGTGACGGACCAGCTTGGTGCGAACAGCGCTCAGGATCTCCAGCGCGGCTTCGAGGTACGCGGGATCGTCCCAACGCGCGCTCGCCCGCACCAGCGCCCAGGCCACCAGGATATCCCCGTCGGTGGCGTTGTTCAGGTCGGGTACCGTCCCGCCGTCCGGCAGCCATTTCCAGGCAAGCAAGGAGTCCTCGCGCACCTGCAGGTTTCTTCGGGTCCAGCTCCACAGACAGTCGAACGTCGCCCGGTCCGAGAAGGCTTCGGCCAGCACCATGCCGTAGCCCTGGCCTTCCGAATGACTGATCCCGTCCTGTCCCGAATCCACCACCCGGCCTTCGTCGGTTACGAAACCCGCCCGGTAGCGGAGCCAAATCGCTTCGTCGAGCCCGTTGCCGAGGACCGGGCCACTGCTCGCGAGCAGGGCGGTCATGGAAGCCGCCAGGACGAGGACGCGTTCGCTCATCAGGCGTTCTCTTCGAGGTAGGGTTGGTGCTTGCCTCGATACTGTTGGAGCAGGTGTCGTCCCGTGATGCTCAGAACGGCCACCGAGGCCAGCAGGCCGACGAACCAGACCAAGGGTCGATGCGAGAACAGGTGGCTGGTTCGCGCGATCGGACTCCTATCCCCGGCCTGATAAAGGGGTCCGGCTTGTTGCGATCGTATGGAATCCGGCGTGTCCATCCAGAGGACGAGGTCGCCGGCCAGGTGCGACCAGAAGCTGGGCTCGACCAGATGGCTCATACCGCGGGACAAGTCGTCTGACGACGCCGCGGCAAAAACCGTGATGGTTGCCCCGTCCCGATCCGGCGATTCGAATTGATAGAGGGCCCGGTAGCGTCCCAGACCGCCGCTGTGACTGACCCGTGCCGTAGGCCCGATCGTCCGGCCGTCGCTCTCCTTCGCCCACACTCGTTCGGTCCATTTCATGACGGGTCCGGAGTCGGTCGCCACCGAGCGGGGTTGCTCCACGATAGGGTGCGGCACCCGGGTGAGCTCTCCCAGCTGAAGCGGCGCGCTCGCCAGGAGCTCGAGGTCCAACTGTTCCTCCGTTCCCACGATCAGGAGATTTCGGTAGTCGTTCATCGGGCCGAAGGACACCCGCGAATCGAGCAAGGGGAATGTCACGATCTGAGCCAGTTTTCCCAGGAGCATCCAGGCCGATTCCACCGCGCCCGGCTCGCGACTCAAGAGTCGCAGGGAGAGGCTCGAGCCCTCCGCGTCCGTGACATAAGGGAACCCCGTTCGACTCAGAAGGGACAGATCGGGCATGGAAACGAGATGCGTCGCATCGGGCAGCGAGAGCGTGGAGTCGTCGAACAACGTAAGTCGAAGGTTGCCCTCCTGAATGGGGGCGCATTCTGCCGACACCCAGGGCATCATGTGAGGCTCGAACTCGATAAGGTTCTTGCCCGCCTTGAACGAGCGAAGCGGAATCTTGATTCGATAGTCCCAGAACACCCCTCCTCTCGGATCATCGAGAAAGATGGCGTTCTCGAAGCGTCCGTTGAGCGTGATGTTGAGAACCGAATCGCTCCGGAGCGCGGCACCGTAGGCGAGGTGAAGGATGAGCTCTACCTGCTCGGGGCCGGGCGAAAAGAGGTCGGGAGGGAGCCATACGGTAAGCTCCGCCGGCTTAGAGCTGAGCCCATGAAAACTGATGGTCTCGAGGCCGAGCTCGGCAAAATCGTACTTTTGGCCTTCTCGCAGGCTCGCGTGGGCCGAGTAGGAAGCGATGGGGGACACTTCCACGTCGGTGATTTCGATCTCACTCGCGTCGGGAAAGGGGAAATCGAGAAAGGCGAAAGCCGTGGCGGCAAGGGTTACGTCGGCCTCGTCGGTTCCGGACACGACGAGTAGAAATCGAGTGCCTTCATCTCCGAGCGGTGAGAGGGCGAGGTAGGGACCCGTGATGCGGTCCGTCCGCGCCGGACCGAGGATAGGGGCCAGCTCGGCTTTGGTGCCGAAGAGCACGGCATCCCTGGCCGCAGATTGGTCGCGGAGGAACCGGGGAACCCAATGCACTTTCAACGGGACGTAGTCCAGAAGGAGCGACGCCCCTTGGGAGATGAGCGAGCCCCACCGGAGATGAATGTCCTCGAGATCGGCGGTAGCCGTCACCAGGTCGATCTCGTAGCTTCCCCATAGCCTTCGATCGAAGAGACTGGAGAGCTCGGAGAATTTCGTTTCCACCGGCCTCATTCTCCCTTCCAGGCGCACCGAGGAAGCGTTCAAGTCGATCTGGGTCCAGAGCTCGTGAGCGGTTCCATCCTCGCACTGATTCGCGTAATGCTGAACGGCGTGGAACCTCAACTGGTTGTATCCGTGTCGAATCAGATCCGGGGGAAGCGGAATGTCCTCGACGACCGTGGGGCGGTCCGGGCTCAGGCGAAACTGCCGCAAGATGCCGCCGTTGAGACTCACGATGAGCTGGGATCGGTCTTCGAGCAGGGAAACGGAGTTGGTGAACTCGAGATGCAAAGTGACCCGCTCCATCTCGACCCGCGTCGAGATGGGGAGGTAGACGACGGCGTCGGAGCGATGGGGCCGCAGCCTCAACACCTCGTCGGGCTCGACGAATTGTCCCAGTGGCATCTCCTGGTGGAAGGAGGATGGTTCGGCGCCGAGAGACGAGACTCCGGCGGTTACGAGAATCACCGATAGTGGCAGACGAAGCATGACGAGGCGGTCACGCCGACGCCGTCGACAATCGAGATGAATCGTCAAGGTGTTTTGTCTTGATTTCATCGTCGTGGCTCTCCGTGGTTTGATGTACAAGAAGCTGCCAGAGGAGTTCTTTCGACGAGGACAGCTGAGCGCTCACGAGCGCGAAGCAATGGATGGCGGCGTGTTTGACGCCCCGCGTCATCAGGAAGGCGGCACTGCTCAGCGGTCCTCGAACGCCGCAAGCTCGAGCGAGGCTCTCGTCCCAGCGCGAGCTGTCGCCATGAACCAGGGATACGAGATCGGCCCGATCGGAAAGCGAACCAGGGGCGAACCGGGCTCCGACTGCGATCTCCCCGCCAGGGAGGTCTAGCCGCCTTCGGAGGATCAGATCCAGACTCAAAGGAGCCTGCGTTTCCCGCGTTTGAATCGTCAGTTTGGCGGGGGAATTCTTCTGGAGAACGTCGGGATCGAGCCCGGAAGGGGCGAGGACGAAGCTCGTTCCCCCTAGGGAGAGCTCCTGGAGCGTGACCGAGGCTTCGGTGGATCCGATCACGAGCTTTGCCCGACCGGATGCGGGCATTCGGGAGCTCCGGCGCAGCTGGCGGCGCTCGAATAGAGCGCCGAGGGCGCCGATGAGCAAAACGAGATTGAACGACGCCCACCCCATGGTGATCAGCGTCGCATCGGCATCGGCGGGGACGGTGGCCAGGCGGTGGACGCCGGCCGCCAGAGAGGCGAGGGTGACCAGGGACAGAATGTAAAAAGGCTTGCTCAGGGGTGAGACGTAATCCCGGTCGAGCCGTTCCCCCTTGGGCGTGACTCGAAAACTGGGCGACCGGGGCCGGCGCAACACGGCGCAGAGTCCTCGGAGGCAGAACAGTGACTGCATCACTTCGTAGAGCTCAGAGACGAGGAACCACCTTACTTTGCCGTACAGAAAGTGGGACACGATGGTGGCACCCATCAGGTGAGGGACAGCATAGGATGAGAAGCCCAGCAGGTTAGTATCGTAGATCTTGAGCCCGAGCAGCAGATAGGCCGAGGGGGCTAGCAGGAATATCACACGGGCGAAGGGAAACAGCCAGAAACAGGAGCTGCTCAAGTAGCACAAACGCTGGGCAAGGCTGAGACCACGCTTCGTCAACGGGTTCTTCAACAGGAAGATCTGAATCATGCCCTGAGCCCATCGCACGCGCTGGATCACGAACCCGGTGAAGGTCTCGGGCTGCAGTCCGGCGATGAGCGGCTTGCGCAGGTAGGCGCTGCGATAACCACGAGCATGAAGCTCGAGCGCGGTCTCGGCGTCCTCGGTGATGCTCAGGCACTGGAAGCCCCCGATCGACTCGAGGTGACTTCGCCGCAGCACCGCGGCTGATCCACAAAAGAACGACGAGTTCCAGGAATCCAGGCCGAGCTGTATGGCGCCGTAGAACATCTGATTCTCGCTCGGCATGCGCTGGAAGGTTCCGAGGTTCTTCTCGATCGGGTCAGGGCTCTGAAAGAAATGAGGGGTCTGGACGAGAGAAAGCTTGGGGTCCCGAATCAGCCAGCCCACCGTCTCACGGAGGATGTCTCGTGATGGGACGTGGTCGGCATCGAGCACCAGGATCAGATCACTCCGGGTGAGCCGGAGAGCAGCGTTGATATTCCCCGCTTTGGCATGCTCGTTCGTCGCGCGGGTGAGGTAGCGGACACCCAGGTCGGCGCACAGTTCGCGAAGCGTTTGGTGGCGTCGGCGGGCCTCTTCTGCGAGAGTCGGAATCCGGTTATCACGTTTGGCCTTCGTGCCGCCATCATCGAGGAGGAAGACGTTGAGCTTCGTGGCCGGGTAGTCGATCTGTGTAGCTGCAATCAAGGTGATCTCGAGCAGCTCGGGGTCCTCGTTGTAGCTCGGGATCAGGACGTCGACGGTGGGGAGCTCCTCGGGGTCCTGGGGCAACGGCAACGGGTCTCGCTTCGCCGGCTGGAGGTTGACGAAGATTCCCAGAAAATAAATGGCAACGCCGTAAATCTCCGCGAAGAACAGGAGCAGCGCGGCAACGAAGCTCATCGAATCGTGGTACGAAAGAGTCGCGGTGGCCCGCCACACGATGTATCGGAGCGACAAGAAAGCGCCCGCGACGAGAAAGGCCATACGCATCGTGCCACGGTTGCAGCGCCTCCGTGCGCCGATCAGTGAAGCGAGAATCAGCGCCGCAAGGGCGAGCTGAGCCTCGAGATAGACCGGCAGGGCGGACATGAAGATCAGGACGGCGAGCGCGACGCCGCACAGGCCGATGGCTGCTTTTTCTCGAAGTGGAGCGCTTTGCCTTAGAAGCAAATCGAAAGACCCTCGCGGCCCGCGCTAGCGCGAAAGAGCGGGCCTGCGGAGTCCACACCACGGCTGTGCGGACACGATGCGGTTGGAGAGACATCGCCGGCCCTTTCGGGCTAGCCGCAGCCGTTGGTTACACCCCTCACTGGGGAGGGGCACCGGCGAACCTGCGGTTCAACGTTGGTTCACGTTGACTCGCCGTTGGGGAGGTCGAATCGGGAGGAGTATGGTGTAGCTCTTCGAGAATGTCAAGTTTTTTCTGAAATGAAACCCCATTTCGCGCTGCGTCATCGATGCCAATCCGAAAAGCGCCGCCCCTCGCTCGCGAGCTTTTCTAGAAGAGGGGCGGGTTCCATCCAATCACCTGGGCTCGTGTGCAGCCGAGTCAAAGCCCGCTTCACATTATCGAGACCCACGAGGTCTGCATGGAACATCGGACCGCCTCGATAACGAGGAAAGCCGTAGCCGTATACCCAGACCACGTCGATATCGCCGGCGCGGAGGGCGATGCCCTCCTCGAGAATCCTGGCGCCCTCGTTGATCAGCGCGTAGATGCACCGCTCGACGATTTCTTCGTCAGCAATGGGACGCCGGACGATGCCTGCCTCTTCGGATACCCGTTCGATGAGCCGGGCTACCTCCGGATCGGGAATCGGAGTGCGGCTACCTTTTTCATAGCGATACCATCCCGCGCCCGTCTTCTGACCGAAACGGCCCATCTCACAGATACGGTCGGCGATCGGGGAGTAGCGACGATGTCGTGAGCGGGTAGCTCCCTGGCGCTTGCGAACCGCCCAGCCGATGTCGAGCCCGGCGAGATCGGCCATCGCAAACGGACCCATGGGAAGCCCGAAATCGTAGAGGGCGCGATCGACTTGCTGGGGCAGGGCACCTTCCTCGAGCAGGAAGTCCGCTTGCCGGCGGTAGGCATAGAGCATCCGGTTGCCCACGAAGCCGTCACAGACTCCTACGACCACGCCTACTTTGTCGAGACGCTTGACGAGCCCCATCACCGTGGCGATGGTCTCCGGTGAGGTCCTCTTCCCCCGCACGTTCTCGACGAGCTTCATCACGTGAGCCGGACTGAAGAAATGCATCCCGACCACTCTCTCCGGCCTGGAGGTGGAGGAGGCGATCTCATTGACGTCGAGCGACGAGGTGTTGGTGGCAAGAATGGTGTCACTCTTGCAGACCCGGTCGAGCCTTCCAAAGACGTCTTTCTTGACGGCCATGTCCTCGAACACCGCTTCGATCACCAAGTCGGCCTGGGCCAGTTCTGCGAAGTCGGTCGTCCCTCGGATCCGTCCGAGGCGAACGTCCACATCCGCCTGGCTCGCTCGTCCCTTGGCAACGCTCGAGGCGTAGATTCCCCGGATCTTCTCGAGCCCACGGTCGAGCGTATCCGCGTCGTTCTCGACCACCACGACCGGGATGCCGGCGTCGGCAAAGCATATGGTGATGCCGCGGCCCATGGTGCCGCATCCGACGACTCCTACGGACTCGATCCGGTGTATCGGTGTGCCCTTGGGAACGCCGGGCACCTTGTGGGCTTCGCGCTCGGCGAAGAAAAGGTGCCTTTGGGCTCGGGATTGATCGGAGCTCAAAAGCTGGAGGAACAGCTCCCTCTCTTTTTCGAAACCTCGTTCTCGAAGCTCGACCGCGGCCCGCACGGCTTCGATCGCCGCATGAGGAGCTTCCATGCCCCGCGCCTTCCCGGCGACCGATTTCGTCGCGCGCTCGAACACGGAATCTTCGGCGCGCGCGGTCAGCCGCGAGGCTCTTCGAAGCGATTTCCCCACGAGGCACCGGGCTCGTGCCACGGCGGAATCGATCGGAGCGCTCTCGACGACGGCGTCCAGGATTCCGAGGGTCTCCGCGTCCGGCGCCGGCAGCAATCTTCCCGAGAGAATCACGTCGAGCGCGGGGCCGACACCGATGAGGCGGGGAAGACGTTGCGTGCCGCCCGCGCCAGGGATGATCCCAAGGGTCACTTCCGGCAGCCCGACGCGAGCGTCGGCCGCAGCTACCCTCTCGTGGCATCCGAGCGCCAACTCGAGTCCGCCGCCGGCGGCGACCCCATGGATGGCAGCCACGACGGGCTTGGACGACTGCTCGATCGCGTCGATGAGCTCGGGAAGGGTGATGCTTCCCGAAGGTGGCTCGTCTCCGAACTCTCGAATGTCGGCGCCGGCGCTGAACATCTTGCCATTACCGGCGAGAACGATGGCCTCCACGTCGTCGTCGTCGACCGCGTCCCCAAGCTCTCGGAACAGCGCGCCTCGTACCGCCAGACTCAATCCGTTGACGGGCGGATTGTTCAACATCAGCACTCGAACCGGGCCGCGATCGTCCCGTACGATCTCGTTCGTCATCAGCCTGTTAGAGCTCCATCGAAGACAGCTTCTTGGCCCCCCATTTCATCGGGAGCCATGTGGCGAGCACATTCAGGAGCGCGACGGCGGCCAGGGTGACGACGATCAGGAAAGTTGCGCTCCCACTGAGGGGCTCTCCTCGGTACGAGGAGCTCACGTAGAGGTAGACGGGGACGGCCTCGAGGAGGAGCACCGCCGCCACGAAGCTCGTCGCCGAGATCATGTAGAGCAATCCCCCCGAGCTGCCCGCTATTTGCGTCACGTTCTCGAAGGCGAACTTTGGAAAAGTCGCTCCCAGCCCGACGCCAAGCCCCACGATGCCGAAGGTGACGAAGAGAATCGTGACCGAGGACAAGATGGTCATGAAAGTGGTGGCGCCGAGGAAGTAGTTCGATGCCAGAGTGAGAATCTGGGAGAGAATCAAGAGAAGCGGCAGGGCGGTCCAGAACTTGCTCCAGAGGAATTTTTCGATTCTCAAGGGAGACGCCCTCAAGATCCATATCGCCCGTCCCTCGCTGGACACCGAAGTAAAGACAAATCGTACCGCGACGGCCGCTAGCACGAATCCCGCCAAGCCCAGATTCAGGAACGAGAAGACGTTCTGCAGGTAGAAGGTTGCGAAGGTGAAGTTGGCGGGCAACACGCTGAAGTTGTAGAGATAAACCACGATGAGCGCGAGGAGCAGCAGAAGCTGAGACCATTGCGTCGTCTCGCGAACGAAGGTCCTCAGATCCTTGAGGAGCAGCGAGCGAAAGCGAAGCTCGAAGGGTTGGGTCAGAAACTCGAAGGCACGGTCCACCACGGGCAGGGACGAGATCCGCGCCCGGCGCGATTCCTGGGCGCGGGAGTAGCCCATGCGATAGATCCCTCGCGCCAGCCAGCAGCCCATCACCACCGCCGCGCCGGCGGTGGTCCAGAGCAGAGCGAGGGGCATCAGGGGTAGAGGCTCGGCCCGTCGGCTCGCGATGAGGACCTCGGTTGCCCACTGACTGGGGAGCAGCGGTGAGCTCGGCGTCTGAAAGGCGGCAAAGAACTCGGTAACGTCATAGATGGAACGGGGATTCAAGAGCTTCTCCGGCTGCTGTACCCGTATGAGAAACACGAGGAGCACGACGAAAAGCGCGCCGATAAGGACGAGCAACTCCCGGACCCGTCTGGCGGGAAACAAGGCCATCAAAATCGAGGTCACGATGCTTCCCAGGGCCGAGGCGATGCCCACGAGAGGCGGCAGCACTAGCAGGACGGTGAGCAGAAATCGCCCCGGCGCCGGAGAGCTCAGTGCGAAGGCGGCGAAGACTGGAATGCTGAACAGGACCACCATCCACGATGCCTGTGCCGCGGTGAGAATCAGGCGCGCCCCGTAGAGCGCCGGCAGGGGAACGGGGCTCGAAACCAGCAGCGACAGGTCCTCGGAAAGGTATTGCGTCGATAGCGCCGTCACGATCGTGCTGGCTATGAGAACGGTGAGCAGGAAAGTGCAGACGGTGTCGAGGACTCGGAGGGTCAGGGGCGCGGTGAACTCGGCGAATTGGCCGATATAGAGGAGTACCCGATAGAAGCCGGCGAAGACGAGCAAGGCGAATAGGAACGTCAATCCACCGAAGAGAAGAGCCCTGACGAGATCCCAACGTCCCGCTCGCATTTGGCCGTTTCTGATACCACGAACCGACGGCGTGAGAAGCAGCGCCACCTGTCCTGGCGTGAATTCCAGGGTCATGGCTTACGGCTCCTGCGCCTCCTGGAATCCCTCTCCGCCCGTCAGCTTCAAGAAGATACCCTCGAGATCGTTGCGGCCAGTCTGCGCCTTGGTTTCCAGCTCGTCCATCGTCCCCAGAGCGATGAGCTCGCCGTCTTGAATGATTCCGATCCGATCGCAGAGCTCCTGAGCAACCTCCAGCGTATGGGTCGACACGAACACCGTGAAGCCTCGGTCGCAGTATTCTCGAAAGACCCGTTTGATGAGGCGGGCTCCCTTGGGGTCGAGTCCGACCATGGGCTCGTCGACTACCAGCACCTTCGGCTCGTGGATGAATGCCGCCGCCATGACGAGCCGCTGTTTCATTCCGTGCGAGTAACTCTCGATGAGCTCCGAGCCCACATGGGCCAGCTCCACCAGAGTCAAGAGCTCGTCGATCCGTCCGTTCAAGGACTGTCCATCGAGTCCGTAGATACCGGCAACGAAGCGCAAGAATTCCGACGCGGTGAGCTTCTCGTAGAGAAAAGGTCGATCGGGAATGAACCCCAGCGCGGCCTTGGCGTTGACAGGATCGCGCTCGAGATCGTGGCCGGCGAGGAAAATCTCCCCCGAGCTGGGACGCAGGAGCCCAGCAATCATCTTGATCGTGGTCGTTTTGCCCGCGCCGTTGGGCCCGAGAAATCCGAACAGCTCTCCGGCACCGACGTGAAGCGTGAGATCTCTTACCGCCAGGTGCTCGCCGTAGCGTTTGGTGACGTTTTGGAGGCGGATCATCGCACGTCGACGACCTCGATCGTCACCCCATGGCCGAGAAGGCCCAGCACTTCGTACTGGTTCTCGATTCCTCCGATCAGCAGCCGCAAATGCATGGGGTCGGCGGGAAACTGGCCCAGCGTCGGGTCGACGGCGAGCCACTGACCGAGGAAGACCTCGGGCCAGGCATGGTAGTAGAACTGACCTGACGTGTATACGAGGCCGGTCGCGATCCGCGTCGGAAGTCCCGATGCGCGCGCTAGCGCCGTGAACAGGACCGTGTGCTCGTTGCAGTCTCCGACTCGCTGTTCGAGGATTTCCGTTGCGCTGGGAACGGACAAGGTCGGCGATTTGGCGATGTTGTCGTAGACCCATTGGGTCAGGACGCGAGCCCTTTCGACTTCGTCTCGACCCTCGGTTAGTGCCGACGCATGATCGCGAATCGCCTGAGAGTCTGCCTGGATGAAGGCATCCGAGGCGAGGGCCGCGTCACGCTCCTCGGCGCTCAGCGTGCCGGTTCCCCGGTAGGGAGCGCGCTCCCTCGTGACCCGGACCACGTCTCCTTTCTTGTCCTGGCGTCCGCCGGGAACCGCTCGAAACTCTTTGGGAAAGTTCACCAACTTCAGCTCCGCAACCTGAGCATGGGCGGCGTCACCGGCGAAGCCGACTGCGGGCACTGCCGACTGAATCAAGATGTCGGGTGCCGTTCCCGTCTCACGCGCCTGCAAGCTGCTGCCGGGGGCCTCCTTGATGAGCGTCCAGCCGAGCGGAGTCTCCTCTTGCAGGATCTCCCCCCGCGCGTTGACCCACGCAGTCGTCTCGAGGCCGGCGAATGTCGTCGTGAGCCGATGGGCTTCTTCTTCACGCCCTCCCCAGCGGACGATTTCGGGCTCCTTCACTTCGACGACCACTTCACCCTCCGAGAGCGTCATCGGGTCGAAGAGGCGCAGACGGTAGGTCTCGCCCGCTGTCCAGCCTCTCGAAGCGAGCGAGTAGTACAAATTGAGAGGAAGCACGATGGGCTCGTCGAGAGAACGGCGTTCCGATCGTTCGGAGCCGCCGGAGGAGATCGTGAGGACGAGCTCGTCGCCATCGATGCGCCCATCGACCGTCGTCTCGAACAAGGAGCGATGCGAGGCCGTGGTCAGCCCGTACCGGAACTCGCGTAGGTTTCCGCGAGAGCCGGTCTCGGCAAAGCCGCGGATGCTCACCTGCCGCTCGCGACCCAGAAGAGTAAGGGTGAGCTCCCCGGTTTGCTCGGCGCGAAAGCCATCGTGAAGGGGTGTGAACCGTTCGCGGATGAAGCCGATGCGCGCTGAACGGTAGAAGATCCCGCGCTGGGTGAGCTCGGCATCTGCCGACGTGGGTCCGCTCAAATCCAGGCGTTTCGTGCCCGCGCGGCCACCGTAGCTTCGTGCCAGGTGGATGGCCATCAGGGACGCCCAGAGCACAACGATAGAGACGGACATCAATCGTCCGGGCCGGATGCTCATAGAGGCGACTTGGAGTTACAGAGACGTTACGGAGTTCAGTATAGCATGTGGGGTATGAGACGAATCCGGGTCGATCCGCGAGATCCCTCCGAAAGCGTCCTCGCGGAAGCCGCAGAGGTCCTGAGCCGTCGCGGCGTCGTAGCCTATCCGACGGAAACGTTCTACGGACTCGGTGCGGCTGCGCTCGACGAGGATGCGTGCCAGCGCGTTTTCGAGATCAAGGGACGGCCACGAGATAGCCCGCTTCCGTGGATCCTGGCCGATGTGGGTCAGATCGAGACTGTCGCTCGGCTCGATGAGGTAGCCAGGCTCCTCGTTTCTCGTTTTTGGCCGGGGCCGCTCACGCTCATCGTGCCCTTGTCCCGGGGCCAGGGAACCGTCGCCGTTCGGGTGAGCAGCCTGCCGATCGCTCGGGCTCTCGCGCGAAGGCTCGGTGCGCCGATCACCTCCACGAGCGCGAACCGCGCGGGCGAGCCCGCCCCGGTCACGGCTGACGAGGTGGCCGAGCGACTGCAAGGGGTCGACCTCCTGCTCGACGGTGGGCCTTCGGCGGGAGGCCTGCCTTCGACCATCGTCGACCTATCGGCCGGGGGGAGGCCCGTTCTCGTGAGAGCGGGCGCGGTCGCTTATGCCGAGATCCTCCGGTTCCTCGACGAGTCTCCGACGGTTGGTTAGCCCAGAAATTCGGGGTTAGAATGCGGTAGTCGAATCCATGGCGAGATATGCCTTCGTTGCGATCGTTCTCTCGTCGATCGGGGTCGTGTCCTGCGCAACCAAACGAATCTACACCGTCAAGGAGGTTCCGGCGTGGGATGTGGTCGAGAACACGACTCTCGGCACTGACGGAGCTATCTCCGGGCGGGATGCCACCCGGTTCGACGAAGCCTGGCGTGCGGTCCGAGAGGGGAGGCTCGATGTGGCAGCGGAATCGTTGCAGCCGCTCGAGCGCCGATACGGCGAGAGTCCCGCCGTGGAAACGGCACTTGGCTACATCGAGCTTCGGCTCGGGGAGAACGCCCGAGCCGAAGAGTACTTCCAAACCGCGCTCGGTGCCGATCCGCGGTTCGGGCCGGCACGAGCCGGGCATTTCCTGGTGGCACTTACCCTCGGTGAGGACGAATCGGCGTACGAGCGGCTGATCGAGCTCGAGCAGACTCAACCGCACAACGAGCTCGTCGAAAGATACAAGACCACACTCAAGGTGAAAGTTGCCGAGTCTCGCCTGCGTCGAGCGCGTGAGCTCGTGTCCTCCGGCCGCTTGCCCGAGGCGGCCGACGCCTATTCGAGAGTGCTCGAGGTCGCCCCCGAGGCGGGTGCCGTCTATCTGGAAACCGCGGAAGCCGAGCTCGATGGAGGGTTGTTCGAGCGAGCCGTAATCCATGCCCAAAAGGCCACGGAGCTCGAGCCAGACAATGCCGAGGCTTTTCGTGTGTTGGGGGAGTCGAGCTATGCAAACGACGATCTGCAGAATGCTCTCGAAGCCTATCGTTCGGCCGTTTCCCTGCGTCCGTCGGATCGCGATCTGGCATCGCGTTTTGCCGAGCTTCGATCCGAGTTCGAGGAAAGAAATCTTCCGCCGGAGTACTTCCGGATCGGTGATTCGACGCGGGTGACACGGGAACAGCTCGCCGCGCTCGTCTATTTGGAGCTCCGGGACGCTTTCGAGGCTGTCGATTTCGGTGGAAACGTCATTGCGATGGACATATCGGATAGCTGGGCTTCGGAGTTCATCCGACGAGTCGTGGCGGCGGGAGTGCTGGAGGTCTTCCCCAATCATACCTTTCAGCCGAAGGCGTTCGTGAACCGGATGGATTTGGCGGAAACTCTGAAGCGCGCGCTCGAGATACTGGCTCCCGATACTTATCGCGCGATGGGGCAGTCGTCCCGATTGAGCATCGAGTTCCCCGATTTGACCCGAGAGAACGTAGCGCACGACGCGGCGGCTCTCTCGGTGTCGATCGGGCTCATTCGCCCCGGGGCTGGAGGGGCGTTTGAGCCACAACGGTTCGTGTCGGGTGAGGATGCTGCGGCCGCCGTCCGCGCCCTCTCCGCCCACGTGGCGCCGTGAGCCCGGGTCGGGTAAAATGACGTCATCCGCTTGCATTTCCTGAGATAGGACGCGCCGGGGAGGTGGCCGAAGCATGGTGACCGTCGAACTGTTTCGACGCGTTCCGCTTTTTTCCGGCCTCGAGGACGAGGTCCTGGAGAGCCTGATCAACGTCACGTCTCTGAGAAAATACGCCAAGGAATCCGTCATTTTCTTCGAGAACGACGTAGGGGACGCTCTCTTCTTGATCGTCTCCGGACGGGTAAAGGTCACGATCCTCTCTGACGACGGTAGGGAGATCATATTGGCGATGCTCTCGGATCACGACTTCTTCGGCGAAATGAGCCTCCTCGACAACGAGCCTCGTTCCGCCACGGCCATCGCCATGCAGGATACGGAGATCGCGGTTCTCCACCAGAAGGATTTTCTGACGATCGTCGAGAAGAAACCGCGGGTGCTGATCAACCTGCTTTCGGCGCTGTCCTCCCGGCTTCGAAAGGCGAACCACCAGATCGGAAATCTGGCGCTACACGACGTCTATGGCCGCGTGGCCAGGATTCTCCTGGAAATGGCGAGCGAATCGGGAGACCAACAGGGGGACGGACGGGTGGCCTTTCGGCGACCCACCCACCAGGAGATCGCCAACATGGTCGGGGCCACGCGAGAAACGGTCTCGCGCATGTTGAGCGATTTGCACCGGCAGGGTTACATCGAGATCGCGGGCAAGAACGTGATCATCCACGCCGCTCTGAGCCGTCAATTCACCCGCTCCTGATCGAGTCACGGCCCGCACAACCAGGGCGATTGTGAACCACTTTCATCAGCCTGCTAGGGCGTGCTCCGTCGTTTGAGGAAAGTGGCCCGGAATTGAACCA
>DASPGQ010000007.1 GCA_035620555.1 Vicinamibacteria bacterium | reverse complement strand
CGGGCACGCTCGCCGCTCAAGAGACCGTTGCCATCGTCGGGGCCATGGTTATCGACGGGAATGGCGGCCCACCGCTAGACCAGGCCGCGATCCTCGTCGAGGGCGATCGGATCGCGGCGATCGGCCCGGCGAGCTCTTTTCAAGTTCCTCGAGGGGCTCGCATCATCGACGCGGCAGGTAAATTCGTGACTCCGGGCTTCATCGATACCAACGTGCATCTATCGCTCTACGGCGGACACACGCCCGAGCGTTACGAGACCCTCGTTCGCTACCATGACCGACAGGAAGAGGTCGTGCTCGAGAACGCGCAGCTCCACCTCAAGTACGGCGTCACCACGGTCCGGGACAGCTACGGCGTTCTTCCTCCCCTCGAGAAAGTCCGAGACGCTATCGAGCGGGGTGAGGCCGTGGGCTCTCGTATGCTCGTCGCCGGAAACATCGTCGGCTGGGGCGGACCCTTCTCGATGACGTTCAGCTCGATTCCAGAAGAGGGCTTGACGCTCTTTCAAGAGCAAATGAACGAGCTCGTGAGCCAGGGCGCGGGAGAAGACCTCATGGACATGTCCGCCGGCGAGCTTCGCGTGGCGATCAACGATTACCTCGACAAAGGCGTCGATTTCGTCAAGTTCGGAGGCACGGGGCACACCTCGATGCCCACCCTCATCGGCTTCTCTCCCGACGCGCAAGGCGCGATCGTGGAGGAAACGCATGCGCGCGGCCTGATTGCGGAGACCCACTCGACCACGATCGAAGGACTCCGAATCTCGCTCGAAGCGGGAGTCGACCTCGTGCAGCACCCCGAGATCGTCGAGCCGCGAGAGATACCCGAGACGCTCGTCGCGATGTTCCGAGAACGTGACGTCATCTGCTCGATGCTGGTGAACACGATGACCGGTCCGGCCTGGCAGGAGCATCTCGAGAAGAAGGAAGCGGAAGCGAAGAAGCTCGAGAGCGATCCCGAGGCCCTGACCGGACATCAGGGGACCCCGCAAAAGCGCGAGCGAACGTCCGCCGAAATTCGACGGATGAAGCGAGCGGCGGGCGAGTCTCTGGAGATCCGACGAGCCAACGCGATCAAGCTCATTGCCGGAGGCTGCCGAACCACCGTGGGCACGGACAACTACCGAGCGGCCGCTCCCGAGCTCGCCCGAGGTCCGAAGCCCGAATATCAGGATGCGGGCCGCGGCACCATCCTGGCGATCGAGGGTCTCGTCGAGCTGGGCATGACACCGGGCGAAGCCATCGTCGCCGCAACCCGCAACGGAGCCATGGCCTGCCGGGCTCTCGAGCAATACGGCACTCTGGAGGTGGGCAAGAAGGCCGATCTTCTCGTGCTCGCGGCGAATCCCCTGGACGACATCCACAACATCGAGAAGCTCGAGCTGGTGATGAAGGAAGGGAAAGTCGTCGACCTCGATCGACTACCGGAAAGGCCCGTCTACTATCGAGCCAAGCCTGAGTCCGCCCCCGTGTCTCTTGGCGAAAACAAACCCTGATCCGCCCGCTCGGTCCCTCGTAGATACTGATGACACTGCACGCACTTGAGCGTCATATCCACGTATCCCAGCGCTGCCCCCTCCGTGTTGCGTTCCTTGGCCGCTGATTCGAGCTGAGAAACGGCGCGACGGAACGCGGCACTTCTCTCCGTGTACTGTGAAGACTGCGTCACGAACCAGCCCGCCTCCTCGCTCAGAGCGAGGAGCGCCCCGGAGCTCTCTTCGAGCGATTCGAAGTCCTCCATGATGATCCCTTCCAGGAGCGCATGGGCGTGGTCGAGCTTTCGTTGCATGATGCCGGGGAGCGTGGGTTCCTGGCTCGAGGCCGCGAACGACAGGAGCACGACAATGAGTACCAAGGAGCAGAACATCACGGAGCGTCTCATCCATTTCGACAAGCGAACCTCCTTTTTTGACAACAATTGAAAGCGACTTCCATCTTAACCGTACGACGACACCGACGGGTCCGTTTGGCGAGGAAGGATATGATGTGCGGAACAAATGCGCTTCCGAGTCGTCAGCCGGATCGTCTGGGCGCTTCTATCGGCGTTCGCCGTCGAAAGCCTGGTATTCGGTCTTGCGGTTCTGCCCGCGGTGACGTTTTGGGAATGGCACTCCCGTTGGCCAGTGCAGCCGCCCTGGGTTCGCACCGTTCTGCTGAGCATGGCCTTCATTCCCGCCTATATTATCTTCGCGGTCGTGCTCATGGTGCTGTCGGCGGCAACGAGCCGTCTATTCGGATGGCGGACCCCGGTGGACGCCGAGCTCCGACTCGACGAGGCTCCCAGACCCCTCCTCGATTGGGCCCGTTACGGGATATCGACCCAGCTCGTACGGATCTTTGCCGGCCCCCTCTTTCGCTCGACTCCCGTATGGGCTTACTACATGCGGCTCAACGGCGCAAAGCTCGGCCGTCGAGTGTACGTCAACAGCCTGCGAGTGACCGACCATAATCTCCTCGACTTCGACGACGACGTCGTGATCGGTGGCGATGTCCACCTCTCCGGCCACACCGTCGAGCGCGGAGTGCTCAAGACGGCTCGCGTGCGACTTGGCCGCGGGGTGACCGTCGGCGTCGGGAGCGTCGTTTCCATCGGGGTCGAAGCCGGGGACGGCTGCCAGATCGGCGCCTTGAGCTTCGTTCCGAAGTTCTCGAAGCTCGAGGCCAACGGCATCTACGTGGGCACCCCGGTGAGAAAGCTGGAGGGCCGATGACCGAAGCCGAAAAACCGGGACTGATCCTGGTACCCGGGCTCGACGGGACGGCCCTGCTCTTCTATCGCCAGATCCCTCCCCTTTCCTCTAGATTCCGCGTCGCGAGCTTTCCGTTGCCCGATGACTCGAGCTGCACGATGGAGGATCTCGTGTCCGAGCTCGATGCTCGGGTGGACGAGCTCGTCGGGGGCGATCGCGAAGAGCGGGTCATTCTGTGCGGCGAGTCGTTCGGTGGAGCGCTGAGCCTGAGTTATGCTCTGTCCCATCCGCAACGGTTGCGCGGTCTGGTGATCCTCAACTCGTTCGCCTGGATTCGTCGCCGGATTCACCTCAGGCTCGGTCCCATCTTGCTGAAGGCGCTTCCCTGGGGAGCCATGTCCATCGCGCGACGTTTCACGGAATCCCGACTTCACACCGTACATACCTCGCAGGAGGACTTGAAAGAGTTCCGCGAGCGAAGCCGAGCCATTGGACGTGCCGGCTACCTCCGCCGTCTCGAGATCCTTCGGGGCTACGATTTGCGCGATCGCGTCAGCGCGATCGAGACCCCGACTCTATTCCTGGCCGCGGACCGAGACCGGCTCGTGGACTCGGTCGAGCAGGCGAGCTACATGAGCGCGCGTATGCCCAATGCCACGATGCGCGTTCTCGAGGGCTACGGCCATATTTGCATGATCAACCACGATTTTCACCTCCTCGACTACATCGAGCCCTGGCTTCGAAGCAGTTCTCCCGTCTTGGCACAGGTCACGGAAGAATGACCCTTCACGAGGTGAGAATGAACGTCACTCGATGGTCCCCGGCGGTTCTCCTTTTGCTCAATTCCGTGGGGCTCGACGCGCAAGAGCTTTCGCCCGGCTACGTCGATCCAGCACCCGTGTTACGCGCGGCCGCCGAGGCAATCGGCGCCGAGAGATTGCGCTGCGTCACGATTTCCGGAACCGGCTACACCGGAAAAGTCGGTCAGCAGCGTCTGAACGCCTACGAGGTCGATTGGCCCCGTGGGGAGCCCCTGACGGGCTACACGCGTACCATGAACTGGGAAGCCGGAACCATGAGGGAAGTCTTCGATCGCGAGCCGGGACACAACCCCGCCTCGTGGAAATATGGCCTGGGCTTCCGGGGTGGCACGCCGCTTCAGCGCAACCGACGTCAGTTGTTTTTCGTCGACCGGTCCTACGGCTGGCACCTGGATGGGCCGGAGAGCGAGCCTACGGCGGCGCCACCGGAGGATGCCGCGCGGTGGCAGCTCGACCTGTGGCTCAACCCGCACGGCTTTCTGAAGGCAGCGCAGCTGCCCGGCGCCAATCCGCGCGCGGTCTGGCGGTGGGAGCTCGGCGAGATGGGCCGCGACGGCGCGACGACCACACCGGAGAAGGTGACGGTGGTCTCCATCACCGTGCTCGGCAAGTACCGCGTCGATGCCACGATCAACCAGGAGTCGCTGCTGCAGCGAATCCATACCTGGATTCCCGATCCGGTTCTCGGGGATATGAACTACGAGCACGAGTTCACCAATGAGAGCTACGTGGACGTCGGCGACGGCGTTCGTTTTCCGACGGGATGGCATCACCACGAAGGTTGGGACGACAACTACCAGGCACAGAGCATCAACGCCGGACACAACGCTTTCGGCGGCACCTTCGCGGATATCCGCCCGAACGAGTGCGGTGACCCGGTGATCCCGCCCGACTCGGTGCGCCAAGCCGAGTTTTCCGTGCGCGTCGAGACGGTAGAGCTCGCCGATGGCGTCTGGCTTCTCGGGGGAGCATCGCACAACAGCGTTGCCGTCGAGTTCCACGACTATGTGGCCGTGGTCGAGGCGCCCATCGACGAGGCTCGTAACCTGGCGGTGATCGAAGAGGTCGTGCGGCTCGTGCCCGACAAACCGATTCGCTTCCTGGTGAACACCCATCAACATCATGACCACATCGGCGGGCTTCGTACTTACATGCACATCGGAGCCACCATCATCACCCACTGGAAGAACTACGATTTCTATACCCGCGACGTGCTGAACTACGCTCCCCGGACCCTGCAACCCGACATGGTGTCACTCTGGCCACCGACGGAGCTCGCCGAGGGTTACCAGTACGAGACGGTTCGGGAGAACTACTGGCTGAACGATGGGACGCGCTCGATGCACATCTCCTACGTGCAGCCGCTCGATCACGTCGAGGGGATGTTGCTGGCGTATCTCCCCGCGGAGAAGATCCTCATCGAAGCGGATCTCTATGATGCCCCTGGCGCTGGACGCCCGGCCCCCATGACGCCCACCGCCGCCAACCGGAGTCTTCTTCGTCACGTCGAACGGCTGGGGCTTCCGGTCGAGACGATTGCTCCCATCCATGGGCCGGCCGTTCTCTGGAGTGATTTCCTCGCGTTCGTAAGGCCAGGGTCATGATTCTAGAATCGTGCGGCAGGACCTCTTCATGAGCATCGCACCCTGGATGGTTCTGGCTTCTTTGGTGTCGAGCCAGACCATTGCCACGTATCGCGTGCAGAACCGTCCCGCGGACGACTTGGTATCGGTGGCCGAGGCCGCACTCGGGAACGCCGGGAGCGTAACCCTCGACGCCCGCACGGCGACGTTGATCCTGAATGGTCCGGAAGACGCGGTCGAGCGCGCCCTGGCTTTACTGAAGCAGATGGATCGTCCGTTGCGCGACGTCCTCGTGACGCACGAGATTCGGGAGCTCGCCGAGCTCGAGGGGCTTTCCGTCGACATTCGATGGCAGGTAGGCACCGGACGGCTCCGGATCGGGACTCTTCCCCTTCCGGTCGACGGGGTCCGAATCGCACTCGCGGGCGGGACCGAGTCTCGGAAAGCGCGCTCTCGCTCTGTGCTGCGTCTTCTCGAGGGTGGTAGCGGCGCCATCGTCACCGGGGACCTGCTTCCCTTCGTATACCAGCCGTATCCCGGTGTGCAAGATGTCGCGTTCGTGGCCGCCGAGACCGGATTCGAGGCAACCGTTTCGATCACGGGCCCCTCGGGAGACGAGAAAGTGCACCTGGACCTCCGGCCGTTCTCGGGGCGAATGGAAGGAGGCGGTGGGCTTCGGTACACAGCGGCAGTGACCTCGGCAACCATCTCGCCCGGGGAGACGGTCGTCATCGGGGAGGCTTCGCGCGAAGCGTCAGCCCGGTCGGCGGATTTTCAGGGAGCCGCCACGTCTCGAGCTCATGAGGAACGGGTCCTCCTCGTATCCGTCGTTATCGAGTAGGCCTGTTCCCGATACCGGTTCCTCGCGAGCTAAATTGCAGACGAGCGGGGAACAGGAGGCCAATCATGGAAGTCTTCGATGCGATCCAAACGGTGCTGGCGACACGCGCTTAACAGAACAAGCCGGTACCTCGCGATCTCGTCCGCCGGATCGTCGAGGCCGGACGATTGAGCGGAAGCAGCATGAACGGCCAGCCGTGGCATTTCATCGTCGTCGACAACCAGGCCACACTGCGGGAGCTTGGCCAAAGGGCAAGGACCGGCTCATACGTCGCCCAGGCGCCGCTCGCGAACGTGGTCGCGATCGAGAGGACGAGATTCAGCGTCTCCGACGCCAGCCGCGCGATCCAGTCGATGATGTTGACAGCCTGGTCGGAAGGCGTTGGCTCGAACTGGGTCGGTTTTATGGGGTTGGATGAGGTCGGGACTCTACTTGGTGTCCCCGAGGAGCTGGACGTCCTGGCGATCGTTCCCTTCGGCTATCCGAAGGAGCGTCGGGCCCGGGGTAAGAAACAGCGCAAGACCCTGCCCGAGGTGGCGCATCGCGATCGGTTCGGCGAGGCGTTCGAATGACCTGCGAGTACGCCCGCCGCTAGACTCACTTGAGCGGAAGGCGCCACCGCTGATAGCTTGCGGCAGCGGCTCGGTAGGAGGACTCGCCTATGCTTCTCTGTCGTCTCACGCTCGTCCTGCTCTTGGTCTCTCCCGCGGCTCTCGCCCAACATACGAGCCTCATGGATGGCGAGGCGCTCGAAGCCCTCATCGCCGAGACTTCGGGCGAGCTCGCCCTCGGTCACTTTGCCGACCTTCTGGCCTATTCGGGGTACGCACCTTCACAGGGGTCGGAAGATACGGCGATCTATCTCGCCGACAAAGCGCGGGAGTTCGGGCTCGAGGACGTGCGCGTCGAGGAGTTCCCCTCGGACGGAGAGAGATACTTCTGGGCGTTTCGTACCGAGCCCTGGTGGGAGGCGAAGCGGGCCGAGCTACTTCTTCTCGACGACGACGGGAAGACCCGCGAGCGGCTGGCGAGCTACGACGTCCATCGCGTCGTTCTCGGACGATTCAGCCGAAGCGCTCGTGTGGACGCAGAAGTCGTCGACGTCGGTTCCGGAGTGGCACCATCCGACTATCAGGGCAGGAACGTCGCGGGGAAGATCGTGCTCGCCAACGGGCCCGCTGGGCCAGTGCACGCCCGTGCGGTGTGGGAGCACGGAGCTTCGGGGGTGATCGTTTACCGCACCGCGGACCACATCGAACGACCTCATCTCATCGGTTCCGCCTCCATCGTTCCCTTTCTCGGACCGGACGGCGAGCCACCAGCGTTCGTCTTTTCTCTTTCCTACAGCAAGGGCAAGGCTCTCTCCGACCTTGTGCGCGCGGGTGACACGGTCCGGGTCCAGGCCGAGGTGGAAGCCGAGACCCGAGCGGGGCACTACTCTCAGGTGCATGCCTGGTTGCGCGGAAGCGACCCCGCGCTACCGGAGGTCTGGATTCAGGCGCACACGAACTATCGCAACACCGGTGGGGGGAATAACTTGAC
>DASPGQ010000006.1 GCA_035620555.1 Vicinamibacteria bacterium | reverse complement strand
GGGCGTCTCGGCAAGGCGTATTCGGTGCGGCGTAATGTAGCGGAGACGACATCACATCTTTGACCGCCGTCCGATCCATGGGGAGCCTCTTGTAACTGACCCGGCGGGCCAGATCGCTCGCGGTGAACATCCCAACGGCGATTCCTTCTTCCACCACGACGATCGCGTCGACTCCCTTGTTGACCATTTCGTCCAAGGACTCCTGGACGCTGGCGCTCCCGTCGACCGTGACCGGGTGTGGGCGAGAATCACCGGCTCAATGGTGGGGCTCCGCGTAGGCCTCACGTTCTGATTGAGGCCGTTCCCAGGCACACCCTTCGCTTACTGCGGAAACGCCGTCGGCGGAGTGTCCTCGTAGCCTTCGCCCTCTAGCGCCACCATCATGGCGACGAGGGCGTCGACCTCCTCTTCGGTGAGATTGAGCGGCTGGATCTTCGGATCCAGATACGGGTTCTTCTCACCACCCCGGTTGTAGAGCTCGACCACCTCGCGAAGCGTCTCGACGGAGCCGTCGTGCATGTATGGGGCTCGCTTGGTGACTTCGCGAACGGTCGGCGTCTTGAACGCACCGCGGTCCGTGTCGACCTCGGTCACCACGTAACGGCCGAGGTCGGCGAACTCCTCGGCCTCGGGGTCCCAGCCGACGCCGAGGTTGTGGAACAGCGTGTCGGTAAAGTTGTAACCGAGATGGCACTGATTGCAGCCGGCTTTGTCGAAAAAGAGCTGGTCGCCGAGCTTGACCTCGTCGGAGACCGCCGACTCATCGCCTGCCTTCCAGCGATCATAGGGCGAGTTGCCGCTCATTCGGGTTCGCTCGTAGTCCGCGATGGCTTTGGCGACGCGGTCGGTGGTGATCTCGGGCGAGCCGAAGGCTTCCTCGAAGTAAGGCGCATAGCCCCCGATATTGGACAAGGTGTCGATCATCTTCTCGGGGGTGTTCCCCATCTCGATGGGGTTCGCGACCGGGCCGAGAGCCTGCTCTTCGAGATTCGCGGCGCGGCCGTCCCAGAACGTGTGCGGCAGGAGCGCCCAGGCGGCGTTGATGAAGGTCGGCGCTTTGCGGCCGCCTTTCTGTCCGTGTATGCCGGTCGAAACAGGCTCCGACTCCGAGAAAGCGTTCTCTGGCTTGTGGCAGGTGACGCAGGCAATCGTATTGTCGGCAGAAAGTCGTGTGTCGTAGTACAGCCAGCGACCGAGCCGTACCGTCTCCGGGGTCGGCGGATTTTCGAGCTCGTCCCAGGTGTGCGTGACGCCTAACGGCGGCTCCGGCAAAGGCTGGATGGGGTTAGCGGCCTCCCATGCGGGCGGCGGCGCCTCACCACAAGCAAATACGCACAACAAAAGGGCGACAGCGATGCTGGCTCTCATTCTCCTCGCCTCCGTGGCGGAATGCTAACAAGGCCCGAGGAGAAGGGTCAACACGTGAACATTCCGTCGATGTTTGCATTCGCGCGGTGATTACTGTAAGTAGCGACTCGCAAGGAGGTTCGTTAATGTCTTCGATCACCGAAACCGCCCGGGAGTTCTTCGAGGCTTGTGAATCTGGCGAAGGCTGGGAAGCGTGCAAGAAGTACTGCACTGCCGATGCGACTTTTTCCGCTCAAGCGGAGCCACTCGCCGATGTCAAGACCCTGGAGCAATACACCGAGTGGATGAAGGGACTGGCCGCCATCATGTCCAACGCCGGTTACGATTTGAAATCGTTCGCCACCGACGAGAAGCGAAACAATGTGTGCGCTTTTGCCGTCTTCCACGCCACGCACACCGGAGAAGGTGGCCCCGTCCCGCCGACGGGCAAGAGCGTCGATACGGACTATGTCTACGTGATGGACTTCGAGGGAGGCAAGATTCGCCACATGACGAAGATCTGGCACGCAGGATTGGCGTTGAAAGCTCTCGGGTGGGTCGCCTGACGAACTCTCGCGCTGACGGCTGAAGCAACTGGAAGAAGTCGCTCGTCGCGTTTCATCGATAGGACACGCCCCACAGCCTGTCTATCCAAATTTGGTTATATAATTCACGCCACGAAGATCTAGGCGTTCGCCATGGAGTCTACCCGTCCACGGCCATTCCGTCTCGACCGGTGCTTTCGAGCGGAAACCGGCACGATGGCGAAGCCCAGGCCGATTTTGCGCGGGAACGGCGCTCCGCCCTCCATCGAACCATGATCGGCGAGAAACTCGGACAGTACCGGATCCTGAGGAGGCTCGGTGCCGGGGGAATGGCCGAGGTCTTCGTCGCCGAAGATTCAAAGCTGAAGCGCGAGGTCGCGCTGAAACTGCTCCCCCCGGATCTCGCCCAGGACCCGGATTTCCTTTCCCGCTTCGAGCGAGAAGCCCAGGCGCTCGCCGCACTGACCCACCCCAACATCGTGACCATCTACTCGGTGGAGGAGGCGGAGGGGCTCCATTTCCTCACGATGGAGCTCATCCATGGGGTGGGCTTGGACCAGATCGTCTCGACGGGACCGCTCTCGACGGAACGCTGTATCGCGATCGCCACACAGATGGCGGACGCCCTTGCCGCCGCCCATGCAAGAGGGATCGTTCATCGTGATTTGAAGCCAGGCAACGTCGTGATCAGCGACGATGGCCGAGTGAAGATTCTCGATTTCGGGCTCGCCAAGATGCAGGGCTATGGGGCCGACGAGGACGACCTCACCGCGGCCAGGACCGCGCCGGGCATCGTGTTGGGAACTTTGTCCTTCATGTCTCCGGAGCAGCTCCAGGGGAGCGCTGCCGATGCCCGTTCGGATGTCTTTTCTTTCGGGGTCACGCTCTACGAAATGGCCAGCGGACACCGGCCCTTCAAGGGGGGGTCGACCGCTGAAGTCATGTCCGCCATCCTCCGCGATCAGCCGCGACCGGTGACGGAGCTCACCGGGAAATTTCCCACGGCGCTAGAGCGGATCATCAGGCGCTGTCTCGAAAAGAATCCCGATGATCGTTACTCATCGGCGATCGAGCTTCGGCAGGATATCCAGCACATGCTCGAGGCGGGTCCAGCCCGGTTTCGTTTCGGCTTCAGCATCTCACGAAAACGCCTCCTCCCACTTCTAGCTACCCTTCTCGTCTTTGCGACAGCCGTTGGCTCCTGGTTCGTGATGCGAGCTCGCCCGCAAACATCGCTCACCATGGTCGCAGTGCTTCCCTTCGAGAACTTCGGTCCGCCGCAGGATTCGTACTTTGCCGCTGGAGTGAGCGAGGAGATCACGAGCCGATTGAGCCGGGTGCGAAGCATCGGAATCATCTCGCGAAAGAGCACTCTCCAATACGAAGGTACGACGAAATCAGTGCGGGAGATCGGGGATGAGCTCGACGTCGACTTCATCGTCGATGGAACCGTCCGGTGGTCCCAGGGAAGTGATGGTGTTCCTCGGGTGAGAATCACCCCTCAGCTGAGCCGAGTGAGTGACGATACCAGCCTATGGGCGAAGACCTACGACAGGGTGCTGGTAGATATCTTCCAGACCCAAAGCGAGATTGCCGAGGACGTGCTGGCTCAGCTCGGCGTCACGATTGTCGATTCGGAGCGTTCCACTCTCGAAGCGCGACCGACGGGTGATCTCGACGCCTATGAAGCCTATCTTCGTGGGCGTCATCTCGCTCAAACCCCTGACTACTCGCCGGAAACTCGGGCTCGCGTCGTCGCCTTCTTCCAGGAGAGCGTGACGCTCGATCCGGATTACGTTCCCGGCTATGTCGAGCTTTCCCGCGCACATTCCCTCTTCTATCACCTCGGCCACGATCTCTCCGATGAACGTCGAGAGTTGGCGAAGGCTGCCGCCGAGCGTGCCTATGCCATCGCACCCGATGCTCCTGAGGTCCACGTCGCCCTCGGATTCTATTACTACTGGGTCCGCAGCGACTATGCTCTGGCAATGAGGGAGTTCGAGATTGCCGAAGCGGCGCTTCCGTCCAATGCCGAGATCCTGGAGGCCAAGGCGCTCGTGTACCGAAGACAGGGCAGGTGGGACGAAGCGATCGCTCATTTTCGTCGCGCGCTGCCTTTCAGCCCCCGAGACGCCAGCCTGATCGGTGAGATCGGAGAAACATACGCCAACACCGCCGATTACGACGAGGCCATTCACTACTACGATCGTGCGATCGCTCTCTCCCCGGAAGAAGCCTGGCTTTTCATGGCCAAGGCATGGACTTACTGGATGTGGAAGGGCGCGACCGCAGAGGCCCGCGACACCCTGGAGGCAATGCCGCCGACCAAGGACACGCAATCGGTGTGGATGTGGTTCTGGCAGGAAACCTTCGAGAGAGACTACGACTCGGCCCTCGAGCGGCTGTTTGCCACCGATGCCGAGTGGATCGGGTTTCCCGAGTCCTACAGCCCCAGGCCTCTCCTCGCCGCTCATGCCTTCCGCTTTTCCGGGCAGCCTGAGAGGGCGCGGCACGCTTATGAGGAGGCCCGCGTGCTACTGGAAGAAGAGGTCAAACGGTGGCCCGACGACCCGCGACGACGCGCCGCGCTCGGGATTGCCTGTGCGGCGCTCGGGAGAGCGGAGGAGGCGGTTCGTGAAGGTCGGATGGCGTTGAAGCTCCATCCCCTGACGAGAGATGCCTTCTCCGGCGCCTACTACGTTTCCGAGCTCGCATTCATCTACACACTGCTGGGTGAGCGAGCGAGCGCCATCGATCTTTTGGAGGATCTTCTCCAGGTGCCCTCGTTGATTTCCGTGCCCATGTTGGAGCTGGACCCTCGCTGGGATCCCTTGAGAGATGAACCCCGTTTCCAGAGGATGCTCACGGAGTATCGGTGATGAGCGCTACTTGATGGCGCCCACGAAGAGAACCTTCGCCATCGAGCCGAGAGTCTCCCCCAACCCCTCCTGCAGCTCGAGCTTCTCCGGAGACGCCGCCAGGCAGCACACGGTGCGAAAGCCTGTTTGCTCGAGCATCTCCTCCATCTCCTCGCGCCCGTAGAGGCGAACGTCGTAGCAACCCTCGTACAGAATCGTGCCGGTGGCACGAGTGGAATGCTGCTCCCGAGTACGTACGCGCTGGCAACGAGGGTCCCACCGCTTCCACCATTTGCTGTCGAGCTCTCCGAGCTCGCTACTATCTATCCGCTCGACCTCGAATGATTGGAGGCTGGGAAGATAGGCTTCCCTGTCCGTGATTTCCAGACACAGGAAGCCGCCTTTCGCGAGTACGCGATGAGCCTCGCGCAGTACGCCCAGATTCTCTTCGTCGGAGAAGTAGCCGAAGCTGTTCCCGAGAACCATCGCGGTGTTGAAAGATCCGCCCTTCACCGGCAGGGAGCGGATGTCGGCACGGACGAAACGAGGCCGGGAACCGTCGTGCTCGTTCTCGTGAATGGCCGAGAGGCCTATCTGGAGCAGAGGCTCGGAGAAATCGACTCCGGTGACCGAAAGGCGTTCTCCGACGAGACGCCAGGCGTGTCGACCAGGACCACAAGCGAGATCGAGCACCGGCGGGGAAATCGACCCGCCAGTCCGACGGGCGCACTTGCGCAGCATGTCGATCTCGTAGTCGGTAAGGTCCTCGTTCTTGAACAAAGCCCCTTCGACATCGTAGAGAAGCCGTCCATGGGTCTGGTAGACCCTTTCCGTCCAGTGTTCCACGCGACGGATTGTAGCTCTCGAGTTGCCGAATTGAACAGATAGGTACGGCGGTGCTAACGTTCACCGAATCATTGGAGGCCCGCCGTGAAACATGTCATCGTTGCTCTCCATCTTCTCGTTGCTTCCGGAACATTTGGCTTCTCGTACACTGAGAAGCAGGTCCAATCGAAGGACACGGAAATCAAGGGGTGGGTCGAGATCCATACGCCCATCAATGACGATTTCCGCCGCGCCTTCGAGGCCCGCACATCCGGCGACCTCACGGCCTGGGTGC
>DASPGQ010000005.1 GCA_035620555.1 Vicinamibacteria bacterium | reverse complement strand
GAGCCCCGAACGCGAGGGCCTCGCGCGAGCTCAGGGCGTCGGAAGCGATCGCGAGAACGGCGTGGCGGTCCGCGAGCGACCGGAGGCGATCGGCTGCCTCGCCGGCGTCGAGGTCCACGACGACGGCATCGGGGTCGTCCTCGTTCTCTAAGGCGATGCTCCACCCCTCCGCCTCATCGAGCAGTCGCGCGACACCTTCGAGGGCGAGGTGGTCGTCGCCCACGAGGAGCACGCGACGGGGTGCGGTCATGAGGCCAGTATAGGCGCGGTCCTCGGTGGGACGGGCACTCGAACCCGGGCAACCAACCTCTGGTTCTCCCCGTCCAAAGAGCATGGTGGAAGACGCTCGCACGGGCATTCGGAGACTCGCGGCGGCACCCGGCTTCACCCTGGTTGCCGTCGTCACACTGGCGGTCGGCATCGGTGCCAACGCCGCGGTGTTCAGCATCTTGAATCAGGCGTTGCTGCGTTCTCTTCCTTACCCCGACGCGGACACCATCGTGTTCGTCCGCGACATCCAGCCGCAGCTTCGCGATCTGCCGGGCTCCTATCCCGAGTACCTCGACTGGAAGGAGCTGACCGAGGTCTTCGATGACGTCGGGGCCTACTGGCGGCCGTCCGCCAACCTGACGGGCGAAACCGGCCCGGAGCGCGTCGAGGTCGTGCGATTGACGCCCAACCTGTTGCGCATGATGGGGGTCGAGCCGCTCGCCGGCCGCATTCTCGAGGACGACGACGACGTTCCCGGAGCCGAGAGGGTTGCTCTTCTCGGTTATGCTCTCTGGCAGCGCCGCTACGGTGGGGACAGGAACGTTCTGGGTCGCGCCGTTCTCGTGAACGGAGAACAGACGACCATCGTCGGGGTGTTGCCGCCGGACGAGCGGGTACAAACGCCGAACGAGCTTCGCCGTCAGAGTGAGCCCGAGCTGTGGCTTCCCCTGCGAAGAACGGTGGAGGACTCGCCGCGAGGCTCGCACTACCTCACGGTTGTCGCGCGCCTCGGTGCCGGCGTGGCTCTGGAGCAGGCCGAGGCTGAGATCGAGCGCAACGCGGAGGCGCTGAAGCAGGATGGTCGAACCGACCACGGAATCATTCTCGTCTCTCTGAACGACCGAATCCGCGGCCGCTCGCGCACCTCGGTGCTCATGCTGATGGGTGCGGTCGGGTTCGTGCTTCTCATCGCCTGCGCCAATATCGCGAACCTCGTGCTCGCCCGCTCCTCGGGAAGAGCCCGCGAGCTCGCTCTGCGGTCCGCGCTCGGGGCCTCGCGGAGCCGACTCGTCCGGGGCGCGCTGGTCGAGACCTCGATCCTCGCCGTGGGCGGAGGACTTGCCGGTGTCGCGTTGTCCACCACGGCGTTGAAGATGTTCTCGACGTCGCCGGGAGCGGCACTCCTCGGCTCGGGACACGTATCCATGGACGCGACCGCTCTCGGGTTCTCGCTCGGGCTGGTCGTGCTCGCGGGTCTCCTGTTCGGCTCGCTGCCGGCGCTGAGGGCAGGCTCGGTCGACGCCGGCGCGTCGCTCAAGGAGGGCGGCCGCGAGCTCGGCCCGTCGGAAAGCCGGGGTTTGGGCAAGGCGCTCGTCATCGCCGAGGTTGCTCTGGCGCTCATGCTGCTCGCGGGTGCCGGGCTTCTGATCGAGAGCTTCCAGAACCTGCTGGACGAGGAGCTCGGCTTCGATCCCGAGAACCTCTTGACCTTCACCGTCGCGCTCCCCGCGCCCGTGTACGACACTCACACGAAGCAGGCGGCTTTCTTCGACGAGGTTCTCGAGCGCATCGGGGCCCTTCCCGGAGTCGAGGGGACGGGCATGGTGACCGTCCTACCGACCGAGGGAGGATGGAATTCCGATTTCGATGTGGAAGGGATCGAGTGGCCGGACGGGCACAGCCCTCTCGCCGAAACCCGGAGCGTCAGCCCGGATTATTTTCGCACGATGCGAATCCCGGTCGTCGAGGGGCGTTCTTTCCTTTCGTCCGACACGAGCGAGAGTGCGAACATCGTCGTGGTCAACCGCGAGCTCGTCCGGCAGGTGTTCAGCACGGCGTCCCCCATCGGCCGGCGCATCACCTTCGGCGACACCGGCCCTCATTACACCATCGTCGGCGTCGTCGGGAACGTGCAGCAGTGGAGTCTGGGCGAGGAGAAGCGTCCCGCGATCTACTGGACTCATCGCCAGAACCTCAACTCGACGTCGATGGTCCTCGTCGCTCGAACCACCGGTGACCCTCTCGGCTACGTTCCCGCGATCCGTGAAGAGCTCCGCCAAGTCGACCCGAACCAGCCGCTGTCGCGCATTCGCACGATGGAGGCGGTCCTCGCGAACGGCCTCGCCCGTCGCGGCTTCTCGACCGCGGCCCTCGCCGTCTTCGCGGGACTCGCCCTTTTTCTCGCCTGCCTCGGACTCTATGGGATCGTGACCCAGACCGTCGGCCAGCGAACCCAAGAATTCGGGCTGCGGATGACGCTCGGTGCCCGGGGGAGTGACATCCTGGGGCTCGTCATCGTTCAGGGAGGAAAGCTCACGGGGATCGGGCTCGTGCTGGGCTTGGTGGGAGCGGCCCTCGTGTCGCGGCTGCTCGAGAGCTTTCTCTTCGGCGTCGGCGCGGCGGATCCCATCGTCTACGCCGAGGTGTCCCTCGTGCTCGTCGTCGTGGCGGCGGTCGCCCTCTACCTTCCCGCGCGTCGCGCGTCCCGAGTCGACCCCATGATCTCCCTACGCGCCCAGTAGCAGGCTGATGAATATCACCGTCCTTGGGCCGCTCCGGGCAATCGGCTGGGGCTCACGACCGAGCGGTGTGCCCCGATCTTCTCCAGGAGCAAGACGCTCTTGGGCTCAGCGAATCGCGGCGTCAGGTCGAGACGATTGACACCCTCCTTCCAGTAGAGCGCGGGCACTCGCACGGTGTACTCGTCGAAGCCGGGCGTCACCCGGAAGCTGCCAGCCGGCTTTTCGTTGATTACGATGCCGACGTCCGCGGCCGCGGGCCGGACCGAGGCGGTGAACGTCAGCTCGATCGTGCTCGCGACCTCGAGCGGCAGGAAAAGCCGCGCCCGATCGGCCCGAGTGACGCGCACCCAGCGGCCCGAGCGAAGCTGTGGCGGGCTCCACCCGAAACCCACGAAGCGCGGATCCTCCTTTCCGAGATCGATGAACGCCGAGTCG
>DASPGQ010000004.1 GCA_035620555.1 Vicinamibacteria bacterium | reverse complement strand
GATAGTGCGCTCGCGAGGCCCTCCGCGGCAACCTGCCGTGCAGGTTCCGCGACCAGGATCGAGCGGAACGGTGCGTAGTAGCCCCCGAGAGAACTGAACTGAACCCCCGCGACCCGCTGCTTGGCGACCGGCGCCAAGCCGATCAATGCGCCGTCCGGGCCGTGCGTCGCCAGATATGTGAGCGGTCCCACCCAGGAATTCAGTGGCAGAAAGCTGCGAGCCCAGCAATCGAACCACGCCTCGGTCAGGAACGCTTTCGCCGGGACAACCTTACGCAAGAGCGCGCACCATTCGGGATGCGCTGGAACCGCTTCATGCGCTGCGTTTTCTTCGGTTCCGTGTGCGTTCGAAAGCTTGTCTTCGAGGATCCGAGAACGTCCCACTGTCCGGTACGGGAGGCGGCAAAAGTCGAATTCTGCTCAAGACCGCCATGGCGAGATAGGCAAAATGTGGCTTGTCGGCGATCATTGTCTCCGACGCGAGCAGGATATTGACCGACTGGGAGATGGCGGAAACGTCCGAGGTTTGGCAGCGGCTTGACAGACCGACGCCCGAGAGCGTCGAGGCGGTATGTCAAGCGCTTTCCCTGAGTGCGTTTGCCGAGCGGATCGAGCTTCCGGGCGACCCTCAGTGGATCGCGCATTCCGTCGACAGCGAATCCAAGAGCCTCCTGCTTTACACGCTCGGCGGCCAGCGGCTCGCAGGTCTGGCGTCCTTCTTCGTTCATCCCTCGACCTTGAGGCTCGCGCTTGGCGAGCTCACGTTCCTCTCTCGGCCGGTTCGGCGGCTGACGGCTTTCGCTCCTCCAATCGTCGATGCGGCTGGAAGTCGAGAGCGGGAGCGCGATCTGCTTTCTGCGCTGCTCGTCCGCATTCGCGCGGACCTTGCTCCCGACGAGGCGCTCTTCTTCGAGGGAGTCCCGGAGGAAACGGCGTTCTTCGAGCTGCTACAGGCGCCCGAGATTCGGCGCTGTGGTTTCTACGCGCTGCGCTTCGGGAAGCTCTTTCACCACCGATTCGCAACGGTGCCGGAAGGCTACGAGTCGTACCTTCGGAACCTCGGAGCGCGTACCCGCTCGGATCTCCGAAGCACTCGCAAGAAGTTCTATGCCCACGTCGGAGATTCGGGGCGGATCCGCTGCTTTCGCGATCCCTCGGAAGTAGGCGAGTTCCTGTCGGATGCGACGGCGATATCGCGCAAGACTTATCAGCACCGGCTGCTGGGCGCGGGCCTGCGCGATCCGGGCAAGCTGGAGCGACGATACCGGTCGACTGCAGAGCTCGGATGGTTCCGGAGCTACGTACTCTACGCGGGCAAAGAGCCGGTCGCATTCCAAGTTGGACATGTTTACCGCGGGACGTTTCACGCGCAGGAGATCGGCTATGACCCGGAGTGGGCCAGGTATCACGTCGGGATCCTCTTGCACACCGAGATCCTGATGGATCTGTCGACCGGCGCAAGTGGCGTGAAGCGTTTCGATTTCGGAAATGACGACAGCCTCCATAAGCAGCGCCTCAGCACCGACTCGCGACGTGAAGGCTATTTCTACTTGATTCCAGCGACGCTACGCGGCGCTATCATGGCAAAGTCCATGCATGCAACGAATGGGGCTTCCGCGGCACTTGGTGCGATCCTCGGGCGCTTTGGGGCCCGAAGGCGGGTACGTGATTTCTTTCGTCGGCTGGGTGTCAACCGCTAGCTCGGCCCGAATACCGGTCGGCTGCTGTACTATGAAAGCGTCAAGTGAGCTTGAAATCTGATTCGATCGGCGCGCTGCCACGCGCGGCAAAGGGTGAGTCGTCTTGCTAAGGGTCTTTCTCACGGTCGATACGGAGGTCTGGCCGCGCGCCGAGAGTTGGCCCCACACGCCGCTCGCTGCCGACCAGACGTGTGACCGCGAGATCGAGGTGTACCTGCACGGAGGGAAGATCGAGCCGCGATTCGGGATTGCGTATCAACTGGCAACGTTGGCACGCAATAGGCTCAAGGCCACGTTCTTCATCGACCCTCTGTTCTCCCTCGCGTTGGGCGTCAAGCCCTTGGTGCGTGTCCTCGAGCCGATCCACGAGCACGGACAGGAGGTGGGTTTGCATCTTCATCCGGAATGGCTCACGGACCCGCGATGCGTAGGCCTGCCCGATTTCGCGGGGCCCTGTCTGTGGCAATACGGGGTCGAAGATCAACGGCGCTTGGTACGCGCGGGACTCGCGAGATTGCTCGAGGCTGGCGCCCGAGTCATACGCGTGTTCCGGGCGGGAAGTTATGCTGCCAACCGGGACACTCTCACGGCGTTGCGCGGGGCGGGGATTCGCATCGATTCGAGCTTGAATGCCTGTCATGCGGAATCGTTTCCAGACCTTGAGCGCCGGGAGGAGATTCGCGCCCCCTCGCACCTGGACGGGATCGTCGAGCTTCCCGTGACGACGTTCGTCGACCGTCCGCCCCACGGCAGGCGGCCCCTGCAATTGGCGGCCTGCAGCCTGTCGGAGATCCGCTACGTGCTCGAGCATGCTGAGGCCACCGGGTGGCCCGCTGTCGTGATCGTCATGCACAGCTTCGAGCTCATGCAGATCGGCAGGTTTCAGGGCACGGGTCTCGTTGCCCACTCGAAGGTCCTGGTGCGTCGCTTCGAGCGCTTGTGCGAGTACCTCGCTGCGAACCGGGAGCGGATGAGAACCGCGCACTTCTCGGAACTCGACCTTGCTTCATTGCAGGCGCCTGACGGAACGCCAGACATTGTTTCATCGGCGCTGCGCACCACGGCGCGACAGGTCGAGCAGATTATCTCGAGGTTCCATTGACTCCCTGTGATCGTTCGGCGCCCTCGCGCGAGGCGCGAGGGTGGGAGGAGACTCGATATCACCTCACCTACCGCGTCGGCGAGCTCACGCTCTTCTCCAGGAGTTTCAGCGCGCTTAGCCTAAGAGACCACTTCTTGACATTGTCCCCGATTCCCGAGGATCCGCCGCCGCCGCTCGCCCGCCTGGGCGAAGGAATCGACGTCATCGTCACGCGCTCCCATCCTGTCAGCGGGCCGCTTCCGTCGGTGACCAGCTCGAAGGACGCGCTTCGGTACGTGCCATCGCAGTACTTGCGCCGATATACCGAGCTCACCGGGACATTCCAGGACTATCTCGCGACGTTCAGCGGCAAGACGAGAAACACGCTTCGCCGCAAAACCAAAGCATTCCTTTCCCAGGGGGCCGGGAGCGAGATGCGTGCCTACGCTCGCCCCGAGGAAATGGGAGAGTTCTACCGGCTCGCGCGGAAGGT
>DASPGQ010000003.1 GCA_035620555.1 Vicinamibacteria bacterium | reverse complement strand
GGCACGGTGGACGACAAGGACAACCTCGTCGCGGCCCTGATGGTGATGCTCGAGCTGAAGCGGCTCGGCGTCCGGCTCGATCGCGACGTCATTTTTCTCGCGGAGGCAGGCGAGGAAGGCTCGACCCGCGTCGGGATCCAGTTCATGGTGAACGAGCACTTCGACGCGATCGACGCCGAGTTCTGCTACGCCGAGGGCGGTCGCGTGATGCGGGTCGGGGGCGAGGTGCGTTATGCCGCGGTGCAGACGCTCGAGAAGATTCCGTATGCCGTCGAGCTGACCGCACGGGGTGTCGCCGGCCATGGGTCTGTTCCCCTCAAGACCAACTCCGTCGCACACCTCGCCAAGGCCGTGGCCGCCATCGCCGACTGGCGATCTCCCGTGCGGCTCAACGAGACGACGAGCATGTACTTCGAGCGGCTGGCATCCATTTCCCCTCCGGAAGAGGCCGCGCGCTACCGTGCCGTCCTCGATCCCGAAACGGCCCGGGAGGCCGACGAGTATTTCCTCGAGCACGAGCCGCACCATGCCTCCATGCTCCGCACCTCGACCTCGCCCAACATCATCGACGCCGGTTACCGCATCAACGTCATTCCGTCGGAGGCGAGAGCCACCGTGGACACGCGGGCGCTGCCCGACGAGGATATCCAGGCATTTCTCGAGGAGATTCGCAAGGTGGTCGACGATCCGGCGGTCGAGGTGAGTCTGGGACAGCGCGACACGAGGCCGAAGGGGCAGGAGCCGCGTCTCGACTCGGACGCATTCGTGGCGATCGAGGCCGCCGTCACGAAACATTACGACGCCATCACGCTTCCCTCGATGAGCACCGGGGCGACCGACATGGCCTATCTACGGGCGAAAGGTATGCAGTGCTACGGCGTGGGCCCGGCGATCGACGTCGAGGACGGGCCCAAGGGCTTTGGCGCGCACAGCGACCAGGAGCGAATCCTCGAAAGCGAGCTCTACCGCTTCGTCCGCTTCCACTGGGACATCGTCATGGATCTTGCCGCGGCAAAATAGCTTCGCTCGCAAAACAGGTAGGCATCGTAGTAGAGAGAGCCATCTCATCTTGGTCGAACGTAGGAAAAGCCGGTTTATTCGCGCGGCCAGCGAAGCTCGAAGTCGTAGTCGTCGGCGCCACCCTTCGGATCCTCGATGCGGACGACGGCGGTGAAGCCGTTCGCCGGGCTCGGTGTCTGCACGAGCTCCACACTTCCTCGACCATCGAGCTTGTCGACCGACACGGGCGTGTCGGATGCCGGAAGGGGAGCGGTGAAGCTCGCGCTCTTCTCGTGAGTGCCCGCCCCACCCTGGTCCTTCACCTGGTGATGGCTTCCACGCACTTCGATGTCGCAAGCGATGTCGACGCGCCCCCGCCAGCGGAATACCGAAGAGTAGGCGTCTCTATCTTTCGTCTCCTCGCGCGACCAGGTGAGCTCGAACTCGTAGTCGCCGTCACCCGACTTGTCCTGGTCGTCGACACGCACTACGGCGGTGAACTGATTCCGTTGGCTTGGCTGTTCCATGAGCCGTATGGTCCCCCGACCCTCGATGATTTCGAGGTCGAGCTCGACCTCGGCGAAGGGGAGGGGTGCAGTGAACCGGTGTTCCTGATTCTGAATAGGCTTCGCGGAAACGTGCTCGATGCGGACCTGGTTTCCTTGGATGAAGATGTCATCGACGCCGTCGACTCTTCCTCGCCAACGGAAATGCTCCATGTCGTCCGCCGCCGCGAGCGCGACGGTGCCGAGCAGGACAGACGTGATCAACGTGAGCTTCATGCTCCCATTCCTTTCAGTCGTACGGATGTTCGATATTCTCATTGTACTCCTCGACCCGCGTACAATGCGCTCCATGCTGGGATTGATCCTTGTTGCTGTCGTGCAGTACCAGGCTCACACCATCGACGCTCGTCCAGGGTTCGTCCAGTGGGGTTACCATGATGCCTCGGTCCCGCCCGCGCTGACGATCCGGTCGGGTGATTTTCTCGAGGTCACCACGCTCGTCACCGGAGCCAGGAACCTCCGGATGTTCGGTGTCCCGGAGGAGCACATTCGTCCCGAGATGGAGGAAATCGATCGCGCGGTAGAACAGGAGGGTCCGCACTTGCTCGTTGGCCCCGTGGCGGTCGAGGGCGCCGAGCCCGGGGATGCTCTCGAGATCCGGATCGTCGAGATCGAGGTGGCGGAGGATTTCGCCATCAACCTCTTCCGGCCCGGCGGGGGAACGCTCCCCGAGCGATTCCCACATCTGGGAGCACGCGTCATCCCGCTCGATCGCGAGCGCGATGTGGCGATCTTCTCCGAGGGGATCGAGATTCCGCTTCGGCCCTTCTTCGGGAGTATCGGCGTCGCGCCGCCGCATGCCTCGGGTCGCATCAGCAGTGGACCGCCGGGCTTTCACGCCGGAAACATCGACAACAAGGAGCTGGTGGCGGGATCGACTCTGTGGGTACCCGTCCACGTTCGGGGCGCGCTTCTCACCATCGGCGACGGTCACGCAGCGCAGGGCAACGGGGAGGTGGATGGAACGGCGCTCGAGACGTCGTTGCGCGGTACGTTCCAGGTGACGGTGAGAAAAGGCGCGCGCCTGAAATGGCCTCGGGCCGAAACCCCTGAGCACGTCATTACCATGGGGCTTCACCCCGACCTGGACGAGGCGGCAAAGCTCGCCGTGTCGGAGATGGTCGATTACCTGGTCGCGGAGCGCGGGCTCGACGAGGACGAGGCCTATATGCTGTGCAGCCTTGCCGTCGATCTGCACGTCACGCAAATCGTCGATGGTACGAAAGGGATTCATGCGCTGCTTCCCAAGGGAATCTTCGTCGAGGAGGGTATTGGAGTCGATTCGGCGAGACCGGTCCATCAAGGAGCGCACCAATAGACAGAAACAGCGGCATCGATAAGAGGGCGACCGAGCATGGTTTGGCGTGGGTAATCCTCGCCATCGCCCTGGCCATTCACGTTGCCGACGAGGCGCT
>DASPGQ010000002.1 GCA_035620555.1 Vicinamibacteria bacterium | reverse complement strand
GTGTTCGAAGCCACGTACGACAGGATTCTGCATGAGCTCGCGGAACAGGGCATTCAGGTCGTCGACGAGACCGAGCTTTCGCCCGAACAGGGCCACTTCGTGCGCGGCTATTTCCGGCGGGAAGTGCGCCCCATGCTCACGCCGCTGATGATCGGATCGAGACAGAAATTCCCCGATCTCCATGACAAGTCGATCTACCTGGCTACGCGCTTGCGGACCCCCGCGGGGAAGAACGACAGGTTCTCGCTCATCGAGGTTCCGACCGACGTGGTCCCTCGGTTCCTGATCCTGCCTCGCGTGGGACGGAGCCACCACGTCATTCTTCTCGAGAACGTCATTCGTTACAACCTCGCGGACATATTCTCCCTGTTCGAGTTCGACAGCATCGAGTCCCACATCATCAAGCTCACGCGGGACGCCGAGCTTGATCTCGACGATGACGTGACCGAGAGCTACATCCATAAGGTCGTAAAAGGCATCAAGCAGCGCGAGGAAGGAAACCCGGTGCGCATCGTCTACGATCGCGCGATCTCCGCCGAGTTTCTCTACCTGATCGTGCGCAAGCTCGGGCTGAAGGACGAAGACAGCTTCGTGCCCGGGGGACGGACGCACAACTATAAGGACTTCATCGGCTTTCCCCATGTAGGCAAGTCCTCTCTGCTCTACTCGAGGCTCGATCCCGTCCCCCTGCCTCGCCTCGAAGCCTCGCGCAGCGTCCTGCAATCGATACGGGAGAAGGAGTTCTTGCTCCATTTCCCCTACCAGCCGTTCGACTACGTGATCGATCTGTTGCGGGAAGCCGCCATCGACCCCAAGGTCACGGCCATCAAGGTCACGCTCTACCGGATCGCGCGGCACTCGGGAGTCGCCAACGCTCTCGTGAACGCGGCACGAAACGGCAAGGACGTGACCGCCATCATCGAGCTCCAGGCGCGCTTCGACGAGCAGGCCAACGTGGATCTCGCCAACCTGCTCCAGGAAGAGGGGGCGCACGTCATCTTCGGCGTGCCCGGGCTCAAGGTGCACGCGAAATTGGGCCTCATTCTGCGGAAGGAGAGGGGCAAGACGGCGCGATACGCCTTTCTGGGAACGGGCAACTTCAACGAGGACACCGCAAAGGTGTACTCCGACCACTGCCTGTTCACGAACGACCGGCGCCTGACGAAAGAGGTGGAGGCGGTCTTCGCTTTCCTTCAGGACAACTATCGCGTCCCGCAGTTCAAGCACCTTCTCGTCGCGCCATTCGGCTTCCGCGAGCAGATAAGCCGTCTCATCCGCGCGGAGATACGAAACGCCAAGAAGGGGAAAGAGGCCTACATCGACCTGAAGCTCAACAATCTGGCCGACCCAGATATCGTGGGGCTGCTCTATCAGGCCGCGGATGCGGGTGTCCGGCTGCGACTGAACGTCCGGGGAATGTACTCACTGCTTCCCGACCAGGTTCAGCGAAGGGAGAACATCGAATCGATCGGGCTCATCGACCGGTACCTCGAGCACTCGCGGGTCTTCGTTTTCGCCAACGGTGGGAACGAGAAGATCTTTCTTTCTTCGGGCGATTTGATGATCCGCAACCTCGAACGGCGGGTCGAGGTCACTTTCCCGGTGTACGACCCCGCTCTCCGGGAGGAGATCAAGGAGTTCATGGAGATCCAGTTTCGCGACAACGTCAAGGCCCGAATCCTGGATCAAGAGCTCTCCAACAAATACCGCCCGAGGCAAGGTGAGGCGATCCGCTGTCAGACGGCGTTCTACGAGCTGCTCCGCTCGCGCGTTTCCCGTGAGGAAGAAACGCCCGAGCCGCGCGCGATGAACGTCACGCGCTGACGTAAGCCGTCTTCACCGTGGTGTAGAACTCCTTCGCGTAGCTCCCTTGCTCTCGAGGCCCGTAGCTCGAGGCTCTTCGTCCCCCGAAGGGCACGTGATAATCGACTCCGGCGGTAGGCAGGTTCACCATGACCATACCGGCTCGGCACGCGAGCTTGAAACGCTCGGCGTTCTCGAGTGACGTAGTCGCGACACCCGCCGAGAGACCGAATTCGGTATCGTTGGCGACGGCGACGGCCTCCTCGAAATTCTTGACGCGGATCACGGACGCGATCGGACCAAAGATCTCTTCGCGATTGATTCGCATCCGGTTGTCGGTATCGACGAAGAGCGCCGGGCCGAGGTAGTACCCGTCTTTCGCCAGCGAGAGCCGCTCGCCGCCCCAGGCGATTCGCGCCCCTTCCCGGCGTCCGATATCGAGATATTCGAGATCCTGGCTAAGCTGGGATTCGTCCACGACCGGCCCGATGTCCGTCTCCGGCTCGAGGGCGTCGCCGACACGGATCGTCTTCATCCGCGCGGTCAAGGCTTCGACGAAACGATCGTGGATGTTCTCGGTGACGATGAACCGAGAGGAAGCGGTGCATCGCTGCCCCGTGGAGTAATAGGCGCCTTGGACGGCGCATTCCACCGCCACGCCCAGCTCGGCGTCATCGAGCACCACGAAGGGGTTCTTTCCTCCCATCTCGAGCTGGACCTTCGCGTGACGCGCGGCCGTCCGGGTGAGGATCTCGTGACCAACGGCGACGGAGCCGGTGAATGTCACCCCATCGACGTCGGGCGAGTCCACTATGGTCCTGCCGACGCTCTGTCCGTCACCCAGCACCAGGTTGAACACTCCCGGCGGCAGGCCAGCACGCGAGATGATCTCGGCCAGGGCCCATGCCGAGCCGGGCGCGAGCTCGGCCGGCTTGGCCACCACGGTGTTGCCGAACGCGAGGGCGGGAGCAATTTTCCATGCGGGAATGGCAGCGGGGAAGTTCCACGGGGTGATGACGCCGACCACCCCGATCGGCTCGCGGGTCACTTCGACCCGAACGCCAGGGCGAACCGATTGATGAAGCTCGCCGTGGTTTCGGAGCGCCTCGCCCGCAAAAAACTTGAATATGTTGCCCGCGCGGCCAACCTCTCCAATGCCCTCCTTGAGCGTTTTCCCCTCTTCTCGGGCGAGGAGCCTTCCGAGCTCTTCCTTCCTCGCGAGAATCTCGTGTCCGATTCGATCGAGCGCGTCAGCCCGCGACTGAACGTTGCTGTTCGCCCAAGCGGGAGCGGCAGCCCGTGCGGTACGGATCGCCTCCCCGGTCTGTTCCCGATCCGCCTGCGCATACTCGCCCAGGTCGTCGCTCAAATCCGATGGGTTGACGTTGGGTCGGTAAGTCGCCCCCTCGACCCATTGACCACCGATGTAAAGATCGAAACGCATCATGGATTTCCTCTTGGTTTGGGCCACGATAGCAGGATCCGCCCAGGTTGCCCAGCAGGACGACGAAAAACTCAATAAAATACCTCACCGGTGGTGGCATCGTGTCGGTAACCCATGATGCTGGAACGAGAGGTTCAGCGATGTTCGAGAGTATCGTCGTTCCCGTCGATTTGACCGCGCGCAACC
>DASPGQ010000001.1 GCA_035620555.1 Vicinamibacteria bacterium | reverse complement strand
TCATCGGCCTCACCGTCGGCGTCATCCAGCACGACATGACCGGCACTCAGAGGCAGGAAGCCTACCGGTGCGACGTGACATACGGGACCAACAACGAGCTCGGGTTCGACTATCTCCGCGACAACATGAAGTTCGACCCGTCGCTCTTCGTCCACCGACTGTACCCGAAGATCGCGAAAGACGCCGACGGGAAGGACGTCGAGAAGCTCTTCCATTTCGGAATCGTGGACGAGGTGGATTCCATCCTCATCGACGAGGCCCGGACGCCGCTCATCATCAGCGGGCCCGCTGAGGAGTCGACGGACCTCTATTACAAGATCGATCGGATCATTCCGCGCCTGCGGCGCGACTTCGATTTCACCGTCGACGAGAAGACCCGCACGGTAACTCTGACCGAGGAAGGCGTTCCCAGCGTCGAAAAGCTGCTCGGAATCGAAAATCTCTACGAGCCCGCGCAGATGCACATCCTCCACCACGTCTACCAGGCGCTCAGGGCCCACACCCTTTACAAACGCGACACCGACTACATGGTGAAGGACAATCAGGTCATCATCGTCGACGAGTTCACCGGACGGCTCATGCCCGGGCGGCGGTGGTCCGACGGCCTTCACCAGGCGGTCGAGGCGAAGGAGCACGTGAAGATCGAGCGAGAGAACCAGACGCTCGCCACGATCACCTTCCAGAACTACTTCCGCATGTACGACAAGCTCGCCGGTATGACGGGAACCGCGGAGACCGAAGCCGCGGAGTTCGAGAAGATCTACGAGCTCGAGGTCGTACCGGTTCCGACGAACCGGACTCTGATCCGGGACGAGTACGCCGACGTCGTCTATCGAACCGAACGCGAGAAGCTCAACGCCATCGTCGACGAGATTCGGGAGATGATCGACAAGGGTCGCCCCGTCCTCGTGGGGACGACCTCGATTGGAAAGAGCGAAAAACTGTCCCAGCTCCTGAAGCGGAGCGGCATCAAGCACGTGGTCTTGAACGCGAAGTACCACGAGATGGAAGCCGAGATCGTGGCCCAGGCGGGTCGCAAGGGCGCGGTGACCATCGCCACCAACATGGCGGGCCGCGGCACCGACATTCTCCTGGGCGGTAACGCGGAATATCTGGCGCGCGTCGCTCTGAAGAAACAGGGAATCGATCCTCTCGAAACCGGAGAAGAGGAGTGGGAGCAGGTCCTTCAGAAAGCCAAGAAGGAAGTCGCCGACGAGCACGAAGAAGTCGTCGCCGTCGGGGGTCTCCACATCCTGGGAACGGAGCGCCACGAATCGAGGCGCATCGATAATCAGCTCCGAGGTCGCGCCGGTCGTCAGGGAGATCCGGGAAGCTCGCGTTTCTATCTCTCTCTCGAGGACGACTTGATGCGCATCTTCGGAAGCGATCGCATCAGCGGTCTGATGCAGCGGATGGGGATGGAAGAAGGCGTGCCCGTCGAGGCCAAGATGGTCACGCGGGCCATCGAGCGCGCGCAGAAGCAGGTCGAGTCGCAGAACTTCTCGATGAGGAAACACCTCCTCGAGTACGACGACGTGATGAACAAGCAGCGCGTCGCGATCTATCGACTGCGCCGCGACATTCTGGAGGGAAAGGACCAGCGCGAATACGTCGTCGAGCTGGCGGAGAACATCCTCGGCTTTCTCGTCGACCGTCATCTTCCTCCCGAGAGCGACCCCGAGGAGTGGGACCTCGACGGCTTCCGCCAGTCTCTGACCCATCAATACGGCCTCACCGAGACGGGGCTGAAGGAGATCGACTGGGAGGGGCTCAACCGGAACGAGATCCAGGACGAGATCAAGAAGAGACTCCTCGAGACCTACGAGAAGAAAGAGCAGGCGATCGGGTCCGACCTCATGCGCACCCACGAGCGAATCATCATGCTCCAGGTCGTGGACTCTCAGTGGAAGGACCACCTGTACGCGATGGACCACCTCAAGGAAGGCATCGGACTTCGCGGATACGGGCAGCGCGATCCCTTGATCGAGTACAAGAAAGAGAGCTTCGATATGTTCGAAGCCATGTGGGACCGTATCGAAGAGGAGATCGTTCGGCTGTTGTTCCTACTGCAGCCAGTGAGGGAACCGATGTTCGCGTCACGGCCCATGGCGAGGCCGAGTCGCTTGTCCTTCAACGATCCGAGCGCTTCCCCGAGCCCGTTTGCGTCTTCGGGACCGGTGCTGCGAGGACCGAGGCGGGAGTCTCAGGGCGGCGTCGACGCCGCGGTGAAGACGGTGCGCCGAACCGAGCAGAAGGTCGGTCGAAACAGCCCGTGTCCATGCGGAAGCGGCAAGAAGTACAAGAAATGCTGCGGGGCCGGGGCGTGAGCGAGCCATTCCGCGAAGCCCTCACCTTCGAAGACGTCCTCCTCGTCCCGGGAAAGTCGGACGTACTTCCGTCGGAGGTCGACACCGCTACGGCTTTCAGTCGCAATATCCATCTCCGGATCCCGATCGTCAGCGCGAGCATGGACACGGTGACGGAAGCTCCTCTGGCCATCGCCATCGCGCAGCTCGGCGGGCTCGGCATCATCCATCGGAACATGGCCCCGGAGCTCCAGGCCGAGGAAGTCGACAAGGTCAAGCGCTCCGAGAGCGGCATGATCGTCGATCCGATCACCATTTCGCCCGAGCGTCCCATCGCCGACGCGCTGGCACTGATGGAGAAGTTCCGGATATCCGGCGTTCCCGTCACCGTGCAGGGGCGACTCGTCGGAATTCTGACGAATCGCGATCTCCGCTTCGAGACTCGGTTGTCGCTGCCGATTTCCGAGGTCATGACCAAGGACAACCTCATCACCGTCCCCGTGGGAACGACCCTCGACGAGGCGAGGGAGCTCCTGCATCGACATCGTGTCGAAAAGCTCCTCGTCGTGGATGATCAGTACAACCTCAAGGGCCTCATCACCGTCAAGGACATCCAGAAGGCGATGAAGTACCCGAGCTCGTCCAAGGACGACTTGGGCCGGCTCCGTTGCGGCGCGGCCATTGGGGTCGGCGAAGCGGCCCTCGAGCGTGCCCGGCAGCTCGTCGACAAGAAAGTCGATGTGATCGTGGTGGATACGGCTCATGGCCATAGCCGCGGGGTGCTCGAGACCGTCGAGAAGCTGCGCGGGATCGTTTCGGGTCAGGACATCGTCGCCGGTAACGTCGGCACCGCCGAGGCCACGGAAGATCTCGTTCGCGCCGGAGTCGATGCCGTCAAGGTGGGGATGGGGCCGGGCTCGATTTGTACCACGCGAATCGTCTCCGGTGCGGGGATTCCCCAGATCACCGCGATCCTCGATTGCGCCGAAGTGGCGGCGAAGCGCGGCGTTCCCCTCATCGCCGACGGGGGAATCAAGTTCAGCGGTGACGTCGTCAAGGCCCTGGCCGCCGGCGCACAATCGGTCATGATTGGAAGCCTGTTTGCGGGAACGACCGAGAGTCCGGGGGAGACGATCCTCTATCAAGGAAGGACGTTCAAGAGCTATCGCGGCATGGGATCGATCGGCGCCATGAGCGATGCCACCAAGGATCGATACTTCCAGCAGGACGTCGAAGCCGGGAAGCTCGTGCCCGAGGGAATCGAGGGGCGCGTGCCCTACAAGGGCAGTCTCTCGGGTGTCGTCGAGCAGCTCGTTGGCGGCGTGCGCTCGGGAATGGGCTATTGCGGTGCGGCAAGCATATCGGAGCTCCAGACGAAGGCGCGGTTCGTGCGCATCACCGCGGCAGGGCACCGCGAGAGCCACGTGCACGACGTGATCATCACGAAGGAGGCGCCGAACTATCAGCTCGAATGAGATGCCGCGGCAACTCTATCCCATCGTCGTCGCGCTCGGCGGGCTCCTCGTGGGCTGCGAGATTCGTTCCACCCCGGCCCTCATCACCGTCTACAGCCAGGCGATCGGCGTCTCGTTTCCGTTGCCCCAGGGATGGTCGGCCGATCAAGCCGTGGAGCAGGCGGGTTTTCACATGCAGACCTTCACCGGGCGCTCGGTGGACGTCCCCGAGCGAGCCGGCATACGGGTCCAGGTGATGGCGGGCCCGACCCCGAACGGAGACCTGGGCCAGGTCGCCGAGCGATACCAAAGCGGCTCGAGCGCCGCGCGCGAGGAACCGTACTCTCTCGAGGGGTATCCGGGAAAGACGTGGCACTTCGTCTCCGAAGACGGTGACGAGCGCTCACGGCTGATGCTCACCGATGTCGAGGGAACCCTCTACGGTCTCTTCGTGCGGGGCGAATCGCCCACCATGGAAGCCTACGACGAGGCCCTCGCCCGATTGTGGCGCGAGCTTTCCATCGAGCGAGGCGAGTTCTTCGACGTCTACGAAGCGCCCGGAGGCGACCTGTCCATCCCTCATCCCCGAAGCTGGGAGAGAACCCAAACCGTAGCCAATCCGGGTGAATCGCTCTTCGTGGGATTCCGCAGCCCTCCGATCGCGGTCGAAGAGGATGGCACCACCGTCCACGTGACGCTCGAGGTCACGGTGAACCGTGTCGGACCCGAGGAGACGGTCGAAAGCTTCTACGCGGAGAGGACCGAGGCTCTCGCCGACAACTACCGCTTGTTGAAACACGAGGTCCTCGCCGAGGGCATCGCCATCTCGACCCTCTACCACGTGGAGACCCAGCTCGCCGACTATCTCGAGCGGACCGTCTACGTCATTCGCGACGACAAGAGATTCATTCTCAAATTCAACGCGCGCAATCGCGTCTACCACGCGGTCGAACCGTGGATCGACGAAATCGTGAGATACTTCCTGTCGATATGACGACACTCATCGAGCGGGTGTTGCGCCGGCCGGCGGCGGCTTCGACCGAGCTGCTATTGCCCCAAACCGAGAGCGCCGACGCCAACCTGCGGCTCGCCAACGAGGGCGACGGTCGTTACGACATCGTCGAGAGGGGCGGAAGGGCGGCGGTGACGCCCGAAGGCTGGTCGCAGTACCTCTATTTCCGGCTTGCCGACGGGCTGCGCCGGGGGCTCACCAACGGGGCGGTGATCGAAGTCGATTACTTCGGCCGAGAGTTCGCAACGTTTCGCCTGCAATACGCTTCGACCGATCCGGGCGCACCCTACGGAGGGCTCTACAAGGAAGCCATCCAGCGGTGGGACGGCAATCGTTCGGCCGAGCCCGTGTGGCGGCGGGCGCTCTTCCTGATCGAGGACTTCGACCCCGACCGGTTCCAGAACGTGGGAGCGAGTTTTCGTATGGAGATTCGCCAGGATTTCTACGTTTCCCGGGTCGCCGTTCATCGAGAGCTTCCCGTCGATGCCCTCGGGAGCTTTCCCGAGATCGCCCCTCTGCCGTCCATCCGCAAGTCTCCCGAGCGCGTCTACCCGATCTGGTGGTTGTTCGTCGAGATCACGAACCTGTGCAACTTCCATTGCACCTTCTGTCCCGACGAGATCATGGAGCGCCACCGGGGCATGATGCCTTTCGAGGACGCGGTCAAGGTCTTCGATCAGGTGGCTCGCGAAAGGCATCGCCTCGGACCGCTCTATCCGGTAAAGCTGCACCAGATGGGAGAGCCCACCATTCATCCCCGTCTCGTGGACATCGTTCGCTACGCCGAACGGGAGAAGGGAATCGCGATCGAGCTCAACACCAACTGCAGCTTGCTGACTCCCGAGCTGGTCGATGGCCTCTACGACGCGGGGCTCACGAACCTCATTCTCAGCTATCAGACTCCCGACGCCGAGTCGTTTCTCACCCGGAAGGCGAAGAGCAAGAAGCTCACCTTCGACATCTACCTGGAGAAGGTCAGGATGGCGGTCGAGCGCAAGATCGCGAAGGCCGCGCCGACCCGAATCGAGATCGACGTGATGAACACCCTCGGCTCGTCCCGCATCCAGATCGTGGGCTCGAACGCCAAGGCCGACCGCGTCATGCTCGAATGGATCGCCTTCGCCCGGTCGCTCGAGCGAAAGTACGGGCTCGCTCCCAAGAAGCACGACCTGAACTACGTCGACGGGGGATTTCGTTTTCTGGAGCACGATGCCGATACCGGCCGCTACGAGATCCTTCCGGGAGTCGATATCTTGTGGAAAGAGCTCCACACCTGGGGCAACGTGATTCAAGGCCGAACGACCTCGTCCAAAGTGGATGGCTACTGTCCCGCGCCCAACGAGCAGTTCGTCATTCTCTGGGATGGTACGGTCACCGTCTGCTGCACCGATTACGAGGGCACCCTCGCAATGGGCAACATCCATGAGCAGTCGATCGAGGAGATCTGGACCGGCCCCAAGTGGCGCCGGATGCGGCAGGCCATGTGGCAAGACGTTCTCGAGTCGAAGACCTGCCGCGTCTGCAAAGGCGTCGAGGAGCCCGACCTCGTCCAGATCCAGGTCTAGCTGCCGCTGTAAGAAAGGGGATGTGGGGAACTAAGACGGAGTCTTCGCTGGCCGGGGTCCATCATTCGGCCTTCTCCCGGGGGAGGCGCAGGGCGACCAGCTCTGCCGGGTGATCGGACGCACCGACGGCAACGACGATGTACTGCACCCCTTCGTGCAGGTAGGTCATGGGAACTCCCGTCTGGTTGGCCGGTAGCTCGATCTCGGCCAGGATTTCTCCCGTCGCCTTGTCGTGGGCCCTGAGCTTGTTGCCGCCGCCGCCGTACATGCCGAAGAGTCCGCCGCCTTCACCCGCGAACAGCAAAGTCTTCGTAACCAGAAGCCCGGCCCTCTCGGGGCGTCCCGTCCGGGGAAGCTCGACTCCCTCGAGCGCGGGATGCTCTCGCACGTAATCGGGCGCCTCTCCGTTGGGAATCATCCAGACGTGCTCTCCGCTGTTCAAATCGATTGCCGTAATCCGCCCCCAGGGGGGCTTGATGAGCGGGAGGCCTCTCGGGCCGCCGCCCTCGGGAAGCATGAGTCTCGGGCCTCGGACGTAGTCCATGTTGGAATGCTCCGGATCGGCGATGAGGCCGAGAGCGGTCGGATATGTGGAGGAGGCGACGTAGAGGATGCCGGTGTCGGGATCGAGCGCCGCCCCGGGCCAGTTCGCGCCGCCCTGGGATCCCGGAAGCGTCAGAGTGCCCTTCTTCGTCTCGGTGACCAGCGAAGGCGGCGTGAACAGGGGACCGAGGCGGTAGAACGAGGCGATCTTCAGAGCTTCCTCTTTGAGCTCTGGCGTGAGGTCGATGAGGTCGTCCTCACTGACGCCCTGCCGGTCGAAAGGCGCGGGCTTGGTGGGAAAGGGCTGCGTGGGCCAGGTTTTTTCGCCGGGCACGTCGGTTTGGGGGACGGGACGCTCCTCGATCGGCCAGACCGGCTCGCCCGTCCGCCGATCGAGAACGAACGTGAATCCCTGTTTCGTGACTTGCGCGATTGCGGGAATCTCGCGGCCGTCGACGCGGATGTCCGCGAGCACCGGCGCCGCGGGCAAGTCGTAATCCCAGATGTCGTGATACACCGTCTGGAAGTGCCACACTCGTGCGCCGGTCCGCGCATCGAGACACACGAGGCTATCGGAGAACAGGTTGCTCCCATGGCGGTGGCCGCCGTAGTAGTCGCCCGTGGGAGCTTCGGTCGGAAGATAGACGTAGCCGAGATCGGGATCGGCGGACAACGACGTCCAGACGGCGACGTTTCCGGTGGTGCGCCAGGAATCGTTCTCCCAGGTTTCGTGCCCGACCTCACCCGGCTCGGGAATCGTGTGAAAGATCCAGAGTCTCTTCCCCGTCCTGACGTCGTACCCGCGAACGTGCCCCGGAGGCATCTCCTTGGTCGGGGGAGCCCCTCCTGACGGAAGCGCCGCCCCCATGATGACCACGTCGCCCACCACGATTGGAGGTGTGCTCGAGCCGATGGCGTCCTTGACGAGATCGACGGGCCGATCGAGACCTTCTTTGAGATCGACGATGCCGTCACGGCCGAAATCGGGGAAGGGACGGCCCGTCCCGGCGTCGAGAGCCACCAGATAGTACGCGGGCGTTATGAAGAAGACGCGCTTCTCCTCTCCGTCCGTCCAGTAGGAGACTCCCCGTCCCGAAGTTTGCCTCGGCGCGGTCAGCCCCCGCTCGCCCTCGTCGAACCGGTAGAACCAGAGCAGCTCGCCAGTGCCGGCGTCGATGGCAATGGCGCTGCGTCGTGATCCCGCCGTCGTGTAGAGCACTCCGTCGACCATGATGGGAGTCGCCCGCCAGTTGGTGTCGGGTCGAGGACCCAGGTTTCGCGTCTCGAATTGCCAGGCGATCTCGAGCGCGCCGACGTTGTCGCGGTTGATCTGATCGAGCGGAGCATAGCGCGTGCTTCCGAGATCGCCGCCGTAGTAATGCCACTCGCCTGGCTCGGTGCCGCGCTGTGCCGAAGCGGTTCCGCCGGTGAAAAAAGCGAGACCCAGGGTCAGGATCGCGTCCGTCGTGCGCATGAACTTCTCCGTTCGAAGAAGACGCATTCTACAGGCTCCGTGAGCTCTTAGGCCAGGTCCCGATGCAAATGCCTCGCGGTCTCGCTGATGGTATTCTTGGCTGACGTTTTATGAGAAGCGTACTGAAGGAGCTCCGATTTGCCTACCGCGCGCTCGTGCGCCAGCCGGTCTTGACCCTCGTCGCTCTCGCCACGCTGGTTCTGGGGATCGGTGCCAACACTGCCATCTTCAGCCTGGTCAAAGCGGTGGTCTTGAATCCGCTTCCTTACGCTGAGCCCGAGGAGATCGTGGTCCTTTGGGAGCGCAAGCCCGAGGGGGGAACGGATTTCGTGTCGCCGCCTAACTTCCAGGACTGGCGCGAGGGGGCGACTTCTTTCGAGGCGATCGCCGCCTTCAGGCACGTTCGATACGGATTCAAGGCCGAGGAGCCGCGCGACCTTCCGTCGCTCCGCGCGACGCCGGAGCTGTTCGCGGTGCTCGGCGTCGAGGCGCAAATCGGCCGGACCTTCACTCCCGACGAAGCGGTTCCCGGCCACGACAAGGTCGTGCTCCTCAGCGCGGGGATGTGGCGCCGCGACTTCGGTGGAAAGAGCGACGTCGTGGGACGCACCATCGAGCTCGACTCCGTGCGCCATACCGTCGTGGGAGTGATGGGAGACGACTTCGTTTTCCCTCCGGGCAACGAGATCCAGCTCTGGACGCCGCTCGCCTTCGACCCGAACGACGCCCACGGGCGTTCGCGCCGGGCGCGGGCGCTCAGCGTCGTGGGTCGTTTGCGCGGCGGGGTTGGCCTGGCTCAGGCTCGGGAAGAGATGTCGACGATCGCCAGCCG